>JADBYT010000020.1 GCA_020402865.1 Bacteroidota bacterium
GAGGCTGAGCATGTCGAAGCCGCAGTGTGCGTATGTTTCCCACGGAGGCTGAGCTTATCGAAGCCGCAGTGTGCGTATGTTTCCCACGGAGGCTGAGCTTATCGAAGCCGCAGTGTGCTTATGTTTCCCACGGAGGCTGAGCTTATCGAAGCCGCAGTGTGCTTATGTTTCCCACGGAGGCTGAGCATGTCGAAGCCGCAGTGTGTGTCTGTTTTCCACGGAGGCTTCGCTTGCCGCAGCCGCAGCAACTGAATACGGTGGTTTCGACAAGCTCAACCACCGGGCTTATTTCACTCCACGAAAAGTATTCTTTGCACTATGTCTGTCGAAGCCATAGTGCGTATGTTTCCCACGGAGGCTGAGTTTATCGAAGCCTCAGTGTGCGTATGTTTCCCACGGAGGCTGAGTTTATCGAAGCCGCAGTGTGCCGGTTTGCAAAAGCAATTATTCCAATTGTGTACTGTGCCAGACACAGGTATTTTGAAACACCAGACGGATTGAATCTCTAGCCCTGATTGTAGTGGAAATTGGTTAAAACAAAAACGGTCGTTTACCTCTACGAGGTCTTTAAGACCTCGTAGAGGGGATAGCCAATTAAGACCTCGTAGAGGGGATAGCCAATTTTTTTGTTTTAACCAATTGGAACGGAAAGCAGGAGCTACAGGTATTTCAAACCATTGCAGGTTCGCTCCAACTTATTTTTTCAGTTATCTCTTAAGGCAAAATCAGAATTTTTGTAAGGAGTGGTACGCGGTTATATAAATCGATGAGGTTATTGTTCTGGATGCTGATGCAGCCCCAGGTGAGATTTTGCTGATCGGTTCCGGGCCAGTTTCCGGCCCAGCCGTGTATGCCGATTCCGCCACCGAGCACTGTGGTTTTTAATGGTTCCTTACCGGCTTTGTTAGCAGCCACAATGCTGTTGTACTGTGCCTGCGTTATTTTCTTTTTGGCGAATGCAGCGGCGGCATCGTGGTTGTTTGGATAGTTAATGCGCATCCACGCTTTGCCGAGGTAGCTGGCATAGGTGCCGGTAAACGGACCAAGTGCTTTCTGAATGATTTTGTATTCGCCTTCGGGTGTGCGGTTGTCGCCCTGCTTTTGTTTGTGGCCGATGGGATCCTGCGCAAGTGCAATGCGGTATTCCTTTACTTCGCGGCCACGGGCAAAAAGTTTCATGCGGTAGCTGTGCTTTACGGCTACAAGCAAAGTGTCTTCGGCGGCGGGCACCAGCAGCTTGCGGTGTGCTTTGATAAACTCCGAAGGTTTTTCGTAATGTTTGAGCACCCAGTCGGCATTTTTGCCGTTATTGCTGGGCCAGTAGTCAACCGCAAAATCTTTCATGGCTGCTTTGCGGATTTCGAAATGCAGGTGAGCCGGATAGCTACCGCCGCCAGTGCCGATTGTACCAATTTTGCGGCCACGCTTTACTTCATTGCCTTTTTGGGCCAGGCGGCTTTCAAGATGCGCATACAGTGAATAGACGGTTTTTGGCTGCGCATTTTCTACGTAGCAATGTTCGATGAGGATGATATTGCCCCAGGGCTTGCCATAATCGGCCGAGGCAATGACACGTCCGTTTGCGGTTGCATACACGGGCTGGCCAAGGTCGGTATTACCGCCACCGTTGCCGTTCCAGTCTTCGCCGGTGTGTATGCCGAGGCTGTATGTTTCGGCGGTGTGTGTGGCAATGTACCAGCCGTTGTGTTTTTTTCCTTCGCTGTCGGTATAGCTTCCGCCGCCGTTGCGGTCGCCGAAAGGAAAATCAAAACCATCGGCCAGCAGCGGATCAAACAGTTTGTCGTATTCGCTGAGTGTGTCGGCCGGTGCCTGTGGTTTGTTTTGCTTTTGTGCATGTGCCTGTGGCGCATCGTTGCAGCAAAAAAGCAAAAGCAGCAGGGGCACACACAAACGAATCATGCTCAGCGGATTTCGAATTTGAGCATTTCTTCGTTACCGATATATGCGGTGAGCAGATCGCCGCGTTTTACCGGGCCCACTCCTTCGGGCGTGCCGGTAAAAATAAGGTCGCCGGTTTTGAGGGTGAAGTATTGCGATACATGCGCCACCAGTACATCGAAATTAAACAGCAGATCGCCGGTGTTTCCGCGCTGCACGGTTTGGCCGTTTACATCGAGATGAAAGCCGATGGCATTGAGGTCGCCAAGCGAAGTTTTGGGCACGAAACGGCCAACGGGTGCGGAGTGGTCGAAGGCTTTTGCTTTTTCCCACGGCAAACCTTTTGCTTTGCACTGCATCTGCACATCGCGCGCGGTAAAGTCAATGCCAATGCCAATTTCATCGTAATACCGTCCGGCAAATTCTGGCTGAATGTGTTTGCCTGCTTTGGAAATTTTCAGCACCAGTTCCACTTCGTGGTGCAGGTCGCTGGTAAAATCGGGATAGTAAAACGGGGCATTGTCGCGCAGCAGGGCGGTATCGGGTTTCAGAAAAACCACCGGTTCGGTAGGAACCGGGCTGTTCATTTCCTTGGCGTGTTCGGCGTAATTGCGGCCGATGCAGATGATTTTCATACGTATGCAAAAATAGCTGATCGCCGCAATTAACGGTTTACCGCGTCGATGTATTCGAAAATCTGATCAATCTGATCGTTGGTGAGTTTGGGAAACGCTGTCATGTTTTCGCGCTTGTATTCTACATACAGCCGTGTGGCATAGGCATCGCCGCTGGCAATTACTTCCTGCGCATTACGCACAAAGCGGTAGCGCCAGTCGCCGCCGGGCATGCGCTGTGTGGCGCCTTTAAGTCCTGGGCCTTTCTTTGGCTTATCGTCGGTGCGGTGGCACACGGCGCATTTGCGGAACAGTTTTTTGCCGGCTTCTTCGCGTTCGGTAAGCGCGGTACCGGCTGCTGATGCGCATAGAAATACAACGCCCAGCGACAGACTCAGCAATGCGACAACGATTTTATGTTTCACCATTTCGAAATATACTGCAAAAGATCGTCTATTTCTGCACGGCTGAGTTCGGGAAATGCCGGATGCGGCTGGTTATGCCAGTCGGCTTTGATTTTTACTGCATACGGTTCGCCCGCTGCCACCACCGAATCAGGGTTGCGGAACCAATGGTATTTCCAGTTGCCGGGCGGAATACGGTCAATTGCGCCCGGCATTACCCGGCACGAGCCACTGACACGATGGCACGACATACATTTCGATTCGTAAAGCAGTTGCGTAGCCGATTGGCGGTTAACTGCCTGAACGAGGCGGGAACTGTCGGGAGTAAGAAGTTTTTCGGGATGCGGTAAAAGCGTATCGTTGTTTGCAATACGCTCGTCATGCTGCTGCCGGAAGCAACCGGCAGCAGACACAACGAGGTAAAGGAGAAACAGTTTTTTCATCCGGCTTATTCGCCCGCATCGGCGTAGTCTAAGATAGCATCAATATCTTCATTACTCAACGTGGGAAATGCAGTCATCACAGCATTGTTCCATTTTGCTTTAATGGCAGTTGCATAGGCATCGCCCGAAGCGGCAAGAGCGGCCGAGTTGCGCACCCAGTTGTATTTCCACTCGCCGCCGGGAATACGGGTAAGCACGCCTTTGAGTCCGGGTCCGGTGCCATTTTTCTCCGATGCATAGTGGCACGACGAGCAGTTTGCCTTAAACAAGGCTTTGCCTTTGCTGTTTACCGGCGCTTTTGTGGCGGCAACAGGTGGCGGTGCGGTTACTTTCGGCTGAGCTGTATCGCCGCTGGCAATACGTTCTTCGTACTGATTGGGCATACATTTGGAAGGTGCCCAAAGCATAAGAAGAATGGCGGCAAAACCGAGGAGAAGATCCCAGGGATGATAGTTTTTTCCGGATGTTTTTTGGGTGGTGTTCATATTGAGTTGGAATTAGTGTTTTAGCAGATTTCCTTCGGGAAACAGAGGGAACGGTGGCTTCGACAAGCTCAGCCACCGCGACAAGCTCAGCCACCGCGACAAGCTCAGCCACCGGGGAAACAGAGGGAACGGTGGCTTCGACAAGCTCAGCCACCGGGGAAACAGAGGGAACGGTGGCTTCGACAAGCTCAGCCACCGCGACAGGCTCAGCCACCGCGACAGGCTCAGCCACCGCGACAAGCTCAGCCACCGGGGAAACAGAGGGAACGGTGGCTTCGACAAGCTCAGCCACCGGGGAAAC
>JADBYT010000021.1 GCA_020402865.1 Bacteroidota bacterium
CCACTGATGCGGTTTCCGCCGGCACCGGCACCGCCACCGCCCACAATTACACGGTTTGAAAGTGCATTGCCGCCAAAGCGCACGTCAGAGGCACCGCCGCCGCCGCCACCCGCAGCTAAATTGCAAGGTGATGTACCACCGGTTCCTCCTCCATTATATCCACCAACTGATGTCATCATACCACCACCACCAACATAAATCCAAAGTGTATCACCGGCAGTTACAGCCATTTTACCTGTTGCATATCCGCCTTGTCCACCTGCAACTGCCTGATTGTTTGAGTTGCCCTGAGCACCCCAGGCTTCAAGCGTTACGCTGTCTGTTCCCTGTGGTACTACCCAGAATTGTGGTGCGCCTGTGAATGAGAATGTTACTGATTGAGTGCCGCCAGAGGCCAATGCCTCCGCATAAAAAATAGTAGTACCGGGAACTGTAACCGGCAAGCCGGTGGCAAGCGGAGTTGTGCCCAGCAGATTGCCTCCCACTGGTGCATCGTACCAGGAAATAAAGTTAGCAGGTGCCGGTACAGCCGCCGTAAGCACGGTGGTTCCGCCCGTATCACTGCAAATTGCAGCCGGACTTGCGAAAGCTGCAGTTGGGGCGCCAGGTGTAACACATTGTGCAGCCACTCCGGCTGATACAAGTGTTCCGGCGAAGAATAAGAGTAGTTTGTGTGTCATTCCTTGAGGGTTTTAGAGTGGAAAATTAGAAATAATATCCATACTCATCCCTGCTTTTTGCTCTTACCCGGACATGCGAAATAAGACCGTGCAAAATGACTACACTGGCAATCAGTTATATTATTGCTTTAAATTGATTTTGTATTAACGCTGTTCCAGCCCCAGAGCTCCGCCAATGGGATAATCCATAACCGGAATAGCACTTTCACCTGCAATACGCTGCTCAGGTGTGAGCGGCCTGGCAGAAACAATAATCCGTACCGTGCAATAATAATCGGACCGGCGGAATTCGGAAGGGCGCAAAAATTTGCGGCGGGTAAAATATCCGCCCCCCTTATCGCCATATACCTGAAACGACTTGCTGATGAGCACAAGCTGATTATAGAGTTCGGGGGGCATCGTAGTGGCTTCGGGCGAATCGGGATAATTGTTTTTGATTTTTCCGGTGCGGTCTATCCAGAAGCCCACCAGCATGGTATCGGTTCGGTTTGAATCAGCCGGTGAATAGGTGTAAGTAATGTTTTGCGCATAGGTGCGGCCGAACTGAACCCGGTGTTGTGGCAATACACGCTCAAGACCAGCCGGAATGCAGGCGGTATCAAATAATGCGGCGTTTGTCCAGCTGCCGTTGTTGGTTGAATCGAAACTCAGTTGCCGGCTTTCGGTTGCACATACGGCAAACATGTTGTATTCCACTTTTACATAAGGCAGCAGCGGTTTACGGCGCACCACAATGGTGCGTGTGGCTTTGGCCGAGGTATCTGTTTGCTGTGCGGGCTGGGCAACCGCCACAACCGCAGCAAAAAGAAACAACATGATTAAGATGATGCGAACCATACGATGCAGGCTCAGATTCCAAAAAAGTTGCGCAGGGCATCGGCGCTTTGTGCGGCAGCTGCAGGCACCGGTTTAAGCGTAACGTGAATGCCCGATGGTTTAGGTGTGGTAAACGCATCGGCCGAAGCCCACCAGAGTGTATTATCGGCAATTACCCAGAGCTGGTTTTTCATTTCGGCATTGTAGCTGAAATTGAAAGCCTGCGGGCTTCCCTGCCAGCTAAAAATGCTGTTTGTTCCCTGCTGCACATGTACAATGCGCGAAGCGGTTAAAGTGGTGCCATCTGGACGAAGCAAATTAAGCGCGGTGGTGCGAACGGATGCCGGCCAGGCTATTTTGCGCAGGGTGGCAAAGATGCCGAAATGGCCGGAGCGGAACGACTTTGCAGACCTTGCGGTTTCGGTTTTCGGCGCTGAAACATCGGCACGGCGCAGGACGTTGCATTTTTCAGCAATGCGCGTACGCAGGCTGTTAAGCTGTGTTTGCTGATTATCGAGAATTTGCTGACGTTTTTCTACTGCGGCGCTGTATTCTTCCTGCGCCGCTTTCAGCGATTGTCCTTCGAGTACGGGATAAACGTCTATTTTTTCTACACGCTGCCCTTTTGAAAGGCGAATCTGGTAACGGCCATCCTGCGTGCCGCGTGTAAGCTTCACATCTTCCCACTGCACGCTGTAAATGGCCGGATCAAAACGGCGGGCCGATTCATCCACTTCAAACACCACATTTTTCCAGTCGGCCAGTTGAGGAAACTCGCCGGGATTGAAATCCACATTAAAGCGGTTTTTTCTGGGATCAGCAGCTTTCGGGGCATCGGGCAGTGCAGGCAGCAGCGGCGCGGTGATGCGGTATTCTTCCATGCGCTGCTCTTCGAGCAGGGCATCGTACTCTGCCCGGCGGGCGGCACTGAGTGCTTCAATGGGCAAAAGTTCGCCGGGGGCGGCGGCGCTGGTGTTTTCGGGCAGCTGGACGGGAATCCAGGAAGCTGAGGCCGTTTCAAGACTGTAGGTCGTAAAGCCCTGTACAGCGGGAAGTTCCACATCAATGCCCTGTCCTTTGCGCAGGGTAAGTGGTTTGCCGTTCTGGAAAGCAAGCATTTCTACCATCTCGGCCGATTCGTAGGCCTCGGAGGCTGATACAGGGCTTGCGCTCATGGGAATATCAGCAAGGAAAAGATCAACCGGATCAGCAAGGCGGCGGTAACGCAGCTCTACCTCTCCGCTTACCGGTGCGCCCGAAGCATCGGCAAGTGAATTGGCCGGAATGGTAATACGTACACCATTGCCGGCATCCACCACGGTTTGTACCGCAGTACTTACACGTAAGGTGTTATAGGCCGGCGAAGGCAAACCAGTTGCACCCGCAGCCACCGCCGTATCCTGATTGGGCATGGGGTTACTGACAAGCGGCTGGTTGCCTTTTGCTTTTTCAGCACTTTCGTCGGTGTAGAAAAACACCACGGCCAGCAACGCTACTGCTGCGGCGGCGGCGGCCATCCACACGTAACGGCGCGACGAAGGAATTTTCACCACCTTTCCCGACTGCTGATTGTATTGATCAAGCAGCGCATCGAAATTCCGGCGCGAGAGAATCTCGTCGGTACCGGGTTTCTGGCGGTCGTATTGTACGTTTCTTTTCATAGTATATATGATGATGCAGTACTATCGGGCAGCACGGCGCATATCCATTAGTTTTTTACGCAGTTTTTCGAGAATACGATATGTTTTCACTTTCGCATTGTTCTCGGTAATTTCCAGTATGTCTGCAATTTCCTTAAACGGCCTTTTTTCAAAAAAGCGCATTTCAATCAGTTGCAGGTCTTCCTCATCAAGTGTAGCCACCGCATCGCCAAGCAAGGGCGCAAATCCTTCGTAGGGATCTTCCTGTATCTCATCCATCATGCTGTGCAGTCCGTGGGTATCAATACTTACCGTGCGTTGTGCCTGTTCCTGTCTGAAAACAGTATATACTTCGCTTTTGGCAATACGATACAGCCACGAGGCAAAAGGCACACCCCTGAACTGATACTTATGCAAATTGGTCATGGCTTTGAGGAATACCTGCGAGGTTACGTCATGCGCTTTTTCTTTGTCGTCCATCCGCTGCCAGATGTACATGTAAATGCGTTCGTAATAGAGATTGTACAGGGGCTTGAACTGCACAGGGTCGCTCTTGGCGGCCTCCACCAGTTCCTGCTCACGGTTCAGTTCCTCACCTGAAACGTGGTATTTTGATACTACCTCCATAGCCGGGGTTTTCATCATAAAATTACCGCTTTGGTCCAGCTACTTGTCCCAAACCGGGTTGTCCGGCAGGGCATTTATTACCTATAACCGGAACAGTGGTGGAAAGATACAGAAGCTGCGGGATAATTTATCATTAACTCCACGACTTGGCTAAAAGAGACTGTTTTCAGGGATGCTTCCCCCACTCCATCCGGTGAAACACGGTTAGGCGCAAAATATGCCGGCTATAAACCGAAGCAGGGGCACGATGCTGATACCAGTATAAATAGCCCGCATCAAACGTAAGCCGCCTGCCGCACTCCACAGAAAGCCCTGCATAAACGCGGTTCTGGTCAAATGAGGCGTTTCCGGCCTCGCCGCCGGCCTGCATCAGGTACTCGTTGCTGAGTTTGAGCTTGTAGCTGAATTGCTTTTCAAACAAGGGATAAATCAGCTGAATGCGGTAGCGGAACCGGAAAGCATTGAAACCAAAACCCGCCTCAAGCGCATCGGCTGTTTGATTGGTGTGGTGAAAGAAACGCACTTCCGTTCTGAACCGATGATCGAACACAGCCTTGCCGTGCTGATGCCGGTAAGCCAGTTCGGCATGCGGCCGGAGTTCGGGAATGGTAAGTGGTGGTGATACACCCGGACGGTTCGGGTTGTGAAAAAATGTGCAAAACCCTGCCGATACCTCCCAGCCCTTTTTACCAAGTAAACGATGCACATGCGCCCTGAACAGGAACTGATGCTGTGCAAGCGGATTCACAAAGTGCCTTTCCTGTATTTCGGCCTGAATGTGCCAGCGGCTGTTTAGCTGCAACGTTTCAAACCAGCCATACCAGATAAGCTGCTGCCTATATACCGTTTGCTGCTGTGCAGGGCTGCTTATTGCCATTGCCCAAAAGAATATTACCCCGATTAATCTTAGCTGAAGTGACATAATCGTAATTGCAGGGGCGTAAAATTATAAAATTCCTATAATTTCTATCTAATTTATAGGATTTAATTTGCCTCATTAAAAAACGGCTGCCTCCTTTTACCGGAAGCAGCCGTGCAAATGTGTATTGTGTATTTATTCCGGACAAATAAACGGATACTGTTTATTGTCGATAATGGGTTCGATGCCAAAGAAATCATTGAGTACCGATTCGGCTGTGCAATATGCGCCTTCCACCCAGGCCTGATCGTTTGAATAGGCTTCGCCTACAATGAAAATGTCGGCATCTTTTCCTTTGATGAGTTGCGAGGGTTTTCGGATTTTGCGCTGCACATCGCCAATATTATAGTGCGGAGCCCATTCGTGGTATCCGGCATTGAACGGCGGCAGCGACCAATCGACATAGGCTGCTTCAAGCGGTTCGGGCACATAGGTATAATTTGAATTGGGTCCGTAATGCAGTTCGGCCAGCATTTTGCGCAGCATTTTGACCATACGTGCAGGTACTTTTCGCGGGCCGTCAATAGGCTGTGTATCGCGCGATACGGGAATTTTCCGTTCGCGCTGCGGGCCAAGTTCGAGTTCCTGCCAGAAGGTGGTGTTGTCTTCATCATCATAACTGGCCAGAATACCGTATATCGGTTTCTGCTTTTGCTCATTGGCATTGTTGCCAAAATACACCACCATGCGTATCGGCGAATTTGTCACGCTCGGGCCAATGGTATTGCGCAATGCCGCAGCACCAAGTTGTTTTACCTGTGTAATGGTAAGCGCCTGATTGGTGATGTTTTCGATGGCCTTTACCATATCGGCTTCCGAGTTGTAAGGCACAAACAGCAATTGCTGCATGGCTTTGAGTGCATTGGCCGGGAACTTCAGCTTTTTAAGTGCGGCAATTACATCTTCCGTAATCACGTAGCCGTTTATCAATGCCGGATAAGGCGCAGGATTTTCGGCATCGGGTGCCCACCAGGGCTGATCGAAGAACATGCCCACTTTGTACGAAGGCTGCATGATGGTTGATTCGAGGTAAAGGCTCACACGCTCGTGGTTAAGCACATCAAGTGTGCCGGGAGCAGGTGCGGTGTACTGCGTGGCCTGTGCTACTTTCTCGATTGCTGCGCGGGGCATGGCCAGCCAGGCGGCATCGGCAGTACGTGTACCTTCGGCAATATCCGGATTGCTGCGGCTGGCATACGTAAACACAGCTTTGTTGCTCTTCCAGACAATAGAATGCAGGCGTGTGTCGGGGTAATAGTTAAACACAATTCCCTTGCTTTTGCAAAGGCGCACAATCTCATCAAACAACGCATTAAACATGCCTGAATAACCGATGGAAAGTGTGCGGTACTGGCTGCCCGGCGTAAACTCGTTGTTCATGTTAAACGATACCGCCGAGTTTGTATTGATTACGTTTGAGCTGTAACCATTGCCATCAGCTGCATAATCATACCCTTCCGAACCCAGCTGATCATACAGCAAATTCCAGTAACCAATATCTTTCAGGTAGTCGCCCTTCTGAAACACTGATGTATCGGGAAGTGTAGCTGTGATGGTGCCTTCGTTGTAAAAACGACACCATTCCAAACGTGTTTGCGGACCGGTGGTGGCTGTTACCGAAAGGTTCTCGACGGTGGTAAATCCCTGATCGGGCGAGGTGGTGGCACCGAAGTTATTTACGTTGTAGGGTGCGGGATTGCTGGAGGTAATGTCGTTGAGGTAAAAATTCTTTGAGCGCAGATAGAACAACTGATTACCGGTAACATTAAACGGCACCGAATATTTGTTGAGTCCGAGGCGTTCAATGGTTTCAGTAACTACGCGGTGGCCCGGAGCAAGTCCGTTGTTGGGATCCGGAAATTCTTTCGACGGTTTTTTATCCCAGTATGAATAGCGCATACCGCCAAGCTCCACGTAGGAGTTTTTGGGATTGTTCTGATAGAACCAGGTGCAGATGCGCGCACCGGCCGAGCGTGTGCCGGGATATTGCTTCGAGAAATCATAGCGGCCCCAGTCGTAAAGTTCAAGCACATCGCCTTTTACAAGCTGCTTCCCCTTTAGTTTCGGATCTTTGCTTTTTCCGCTCAGCAAGCGCCATGCGGTATAAAGGCCGGCTGCTCCGGCGCCAAAAATGGAATACGTTTTTTGTGACATCTTATAATGTGTTAGGAGGTTAATCATTTATTCGCTGCCGAGGCGATACATCTGACGCGGCAGATCTTTTTGCGGTATCACTACTTCTACCAGCACAGGCCGGTCTTTAATTTTGGCAATGAGCGGCAATGCCTTGTTAAGTTCTGATACCGTGCTTACGCGCATGCCTTCGGCGCCGAACGCTTTCGCTAAAGCGATGTAATCCCATTTCGGCAAAATATCGAATGCATCAAACTTATGCTGCGGGCCGGGCTGAAAAGCCGTCATATCCACATACACCTGCTCAATGGCATACACCTGATTGCTCATAACAAAAATTACCGCATTCAGCTTGTTGCGTGCCAGCGTGGAGAGCGACTGGCAAACCATCATAAAGCCACCATCGCCGGCTACTGTCCAGGCGCGTTTGCCGCTGCCCAGCTGTGCACCTGAAGCTGCGCCGGTTTCAAACCCGATACATTGCCACGCTGCCGACGAAACGAAACTGCCCTGCGATAATCCGTAGGCATTTGTAGCCACATACATGGCCGAGCTTACACCGTAGGTCATTACAATATCTTTCAGCATGTTTTTGTCTTTCAAAAACTTCATTGAATGCTGAAAGAAGCGGTTGTAGGTAAGCACCTCCGGGTCGGCATTGTATTTGGGATCGGAGTTTGACACCCACGGTTCGGGATATTTTGGTTGCGGCGGAGCTACCGTTTTAAGCGGATAGGCTTTGTCGGCCTTAAAACGGCGCAGCAGTGCTTCCATGAAATCTTTCATGGTTACATCGCCGTATTTGAAATAGCCGGCGCGCACACCGTCGGTATTGGCCAGCACCATGTTGGCATACTGCTTTTCAATAAACGTGAGGTAATCGTCGGTTATAATTGTGCCCAGTGTAAGCACACAGTCTGATTCGAGAATGGTATTGCGTACCGGCTCAATGGAAGCTGCATCGGAGTATGTGCCCATGAATTTATTGCCCTTCTCGTCGAGCACCGCTTTGCCGAGACTTGTGGTGGTATAGATAAATCCGCTGGCATCAATAATTTTCTGAAGCAGGTCGGTAAGGCCAAAGCGCAGTATTTCCACACCGGCAAAAATCACCGGCTTTTTAGCTGCCGTAATCTGGCTCCACGCCTGCTCTACCGCATTTTGCAGCGCAAGTGCAGGGCTTTTTACTTCGCGCGGCTTTAGCGGTGTTTTAGGCGGCGGCGGACAGGGCTGTCCCCACACTTCCTTGTAGCAGGCAATATACACCGGGCGTTTTTGCGTAATGGCTTCAATCAGCAATTCATCAATCTGTTCGGCCGCGCCTACGTTTGTGCTGAGCGTAATTGCTTTTACCGTTACGTTTTCATACACATTCTGATCGGCACGAAGATCGCCGGTGGAGTGATGAAAAAGCACATCGTACATATCGGTAATATTTCGCGCATCAGCACCCGGAGCAGCGCTGATTACCACAATCGGACTACGTTCTACCCAGGCACCGGCAATGGCATTAAGTGCGCTGAAGGTACTCACCCCGAATTGCAGCGAAACCGCAGCCAGTCCGCGTGTACGGGCATACGCATCGGCTGCATAGGCGGCATCCAGTTCATTGATGGCGCCGATTGTATTTACGCCCGGGAAATATTCCAGCGCCTGCGTGAAATGCTTTACATAATCGCCCGGAATCTGAAACACATCCGTAACGTTGAGTTGCTTAAGCCGGGTAAGCAGATAATCGGCTACTGTAAATGTTTTGTTGGCCATGCGATAATTGAGTTGAAGTGGCGCTGCCGCAGCAGCTTGCTGATTTGATTACGCAAGCATGAACATGTAAAAACAGCTTGTTTGAACGAATATTCGTATTTCACTATTCAAATGAAAATGCGAGATATTAACAGCTGCTGAAACTCTTTACCAGCAAGGCATTCAGCGGGTCGGGTAGAATTACCTGATTTGTTTTTGCGTAATAATACAGGTAGAAATCTGTATCCAGTTAATCAACAACCGCAGGGTTGCATCATAGCTAAATAACAGCAGGCAAAATCAAGTACCGGTAATATGAAGGATGTCATTTTCAATTATTCCCGAAATCCGTTACTTTGCACGCATGGAAACACCCGTGAATACCGAGAATTTTTTTATGCTCAATCTGCTGATTTTGCTGCTGTTTATTTTTCTGGCAGCCGCAGCGGGCGTTATTGCGTTGTTGTATGGCCGTGTGGTTTACAAACGCTGGTTTTCGTGGGTTCGTTTATTTGGCGGAGCCATGCTGGGAGGTTTGCTGGCATCAGGTGTAATCTGGTTTGCAAGTGAGTTTGGCAAACTTGATGAAAACAATTCGCTTGCAGGTTTCAATGATATGATGGTAATGATTTGCGCGTTGTTTTTGCCTCTCATGCTTATTATTCCGCTTCTCAGCATTGCCCAGCGCAACCGGAAAGCCAAAATTGCCGAGCTAGAACTTGAAGTAGCGGCACTAAAGGCGCAACTTGCCTCCAAAGGACAATCGCAAACACCTCCTTCACCGCCCCCGGCTGCTACGGTTTAAAACGCTTCGGCCACCACAAAGTAGAAATAGCCACCTTCGCGGCCGTGGCCGTAATCAAGCCGGATATTGAGCCGCTCGGCCGGATTTACCACAAAGCGTAAACCGGCACCTACCGAGTATTTAAGTGTGCGCATACTTACATCCGACGGGCGGTTAAACACATCGCCCGCCCCCGCAAAGCCCACCAGCCCGAAACGCCACCACACCGGAAAACGATATTCAACCTGTGCCGCCACAAAATTCCGGTCGCGGAAACGGTTCTTCGGATAGCCACGTAAAATATCATCATTGCCCAACGTAGGCAAATCAAGAAACGGCACTTCACCCTCGGCATGCCGCGCTTTGGCCTGCACTGCCAGCACATGTTTGCGCCTAACCTGCCAGTATTTCTGATAAGTGGCGTTGATGTTCCAGTAGTTGAACGTGCTGCCCCATGCCGGATTGAAAATGTATGAGGTAAGTTCAATCAGCGACCCTTTGTAGGCATTAATCAGATTGTCGCGGCTGTCGTAAATAGCCACCAGCCCGATGGCGGATGCCGTGCCGCCCCTGTAGCCCGGAATAGTGCCCTGTTCAAGCAAACCGCCGGGTGTGTAGCTGAATCCGTACTCACGCCGGAACTGATAATCGAGCCCGGCAAAGAAATCGTACTTGCGGCTCATGCGTTTCAGCATAAGACTTTTTACGCTGATGTAGTTGTATTCGTATTTCTCGGCATTACTGCTTGAACTCTGATTGCCTATGCCGTAAAAACGATCGGGAAAATCGCGGTAACGCATTTCCCCTTCAAGCAGGTAGTTTTCGTTTCGCGTAAAAATTTTCCATTGCCCCCACACATCCAGCTGCCGGTTCTGTGTGTAATCGGCAAGGAACTGTACATACGAAATACGCGTTTCTTCTTCGTGCTCGAATTTAGGCGGCACTTTGAAGTAATATACTCCGGCGGCACCCGCAGCCCAGCGTGTATCAGGTGTGTAGTATAATAAGGGTAAAATGAAAAAGCCGCTTTTGTCGCTTTCAACCGTATCGCTGAGCGGTGAGAAACCGAAAAACTTCCGTTTTTCTTCTTCCTGTGCATTTGCCTGAAAGGCAGTGACCAGAAAGACCAATATCAGCATTAATTTACTTTTCACTTACATCGAGGTTTTCATTGGTCAAGATAAGTGCAAAAAACGTAGTGCAAATACACCTCATAAAAATTAATACGTGTTTTATTCACGGGTAGGTGCGCCGGGCGCGGCCGCACTCATTGTTTCATGCGCATCCCGATAAAAAGAAACGTCAGCACAGCAGCTCCAATACCCAACATCCATAGCCATGTGGAATCTGTGGTCTTTTCTTCCTGCGCTGCAACCGTTGCTGCCGGTGGTTTTCTCATCAATGCAAATTTCTTCTCCTCTTCAAGGGCTGCTTTAAGTACAGCTTCATCTTTCAGTTTCCAGGCTTTTGCATTCGAAAACTGGGTAAAGCTATGGTAATGAATTTTCAAATAATGATTTCTAACGGCTTTCGCCGTATCCTCAAAAGGTATTTCTACCAATTCCGACTGAAGTGGTATTTTGCTTCCGGCTTCCCGCAGTTTGGATATGCGCTGTGCGGGATCGGGACTTACTGCGGGTGTGCCAAATTCTTGGGCCAGTTTCCACCAGGCCATACCCACTTCAATGCTGGTATTTTCAATTATTTGTGCAGCATCCGCACAAATATCTCCCATAATCATATCGCCCGGCGAGGTAAATGGCAGGCGTTCATTCAGTTGAATATAAATTGCGTTGAGTGTGTTATACAATTTAACTTTTGCCGGGTCTTTGCCAAAAATACTTAGCCCAAAGTCCTTGCGGTTTATGTTCAGTACATGATTTTTGTCAAGCCATTGCGGATCTTTGGCAAGATTGATTTTTGCTTTCAGAATATCGGTATGTACCCACTCGGTTCCCTCGTGGGCATTGGGGTTCAGCGTGAGGCTGTATTCAATCCACTTCAGCGCCGAATCGTTTTGCCCGGCAAGTTCATAAGCCGTACCCAGATTGGCGGCAATTATATACTCGCGCGGATGAGCGGCGCTCAGCAAAAACAATATCCGAAGCCCTTGCCCCACATAACCCCTTTTAAGCTGATTCACGGCAAAGTCTGATGAATCTTTGTACGTGGCACAGGCCGGGTTAAGTACACGTAATTCATCGAAATGACGGTCGGGCAATTCTTCAAATCCGTTTAATCCGTGATATGCATTTCCTTTTATTCCATGAAACTCATATTCGTTTAAACAGGCCATGCCCGATACCGGCATAATAAGGCAGAGCAGAAAGGCTCCGAACAGTTTACCCACAGTCGATTTCATGCAAAGAGGTTTTAAATGAAACCACAAAACGCGCATGACTGCATCGTATTGCAAGCATGCGCGTTTTGCTTTGTAAGTGGTCAGCCCTGCTGTATCCGCTGGTATTTTATACCGTTTCCGGGGTCAATTTTCTGAAGCAGCGGTACAATTTTGCCTTTCTCATCGGGCATGCCCTGCGTAAAGAGTTTCACTACTTCATCAGATTTTGCATTGAAGAAAATCTGCATCGGAAACGAAAGCGGGCGCTGTGCATGAATGGCTTCGAGACCTTGCAGGGCTTCGAGCACAGCGGCACGGCCAGCAGCCACATCGTTGTACATGATATCAAAGCCCAGGCGGTGATATTTGTAAATACAGCTGCGCATGGGCGCAAACAGCGGCTGCAGCATGTTTTCTACAAGCCAGTAGCGGTTTTTGGTGTCTTCCTGCGAACGCCAGCCGCGCTCGGGGGCGTTTTGCGCATTGGCTACAATGGTTTGCGCTTTTTGCCAGAATGGGGTGCCGCCGTTGAGTGAGAATGAATCGTAATCAAGTGCCAGAATTACATAAGCGTAATACGCCAGCACCGAGGTAAGGTTGGTGGTGTGCTGGTTGATGGTGAAATCGAACGCCTGAAACTCGATGTATTTGAACTGAAAGTTTGGATCGTTGTGGTTGAGCATTACCGAATTGTACGACGATTTAAAGGCCGTGCGGGTTGACTGAATCTGCAACGTGGCTTTGTATTCGTCGTTCGAGAGTTTTTCGGTTACGTTTATGAAGAAACTACAATTAATACGTTCATCGGGACCGAATACATCGTTTGTCCATTTCGTGTTATTAATAAACTCGAAAATGGCTTTCTGGAGGTTATCGAAAATACGGCGTTCAGATGTGCCCTGAATCTGAGGCGACACCACCTGCACCTGGCAGTTGAGTTCCTGCGCCTGTGCGGCTGTGGCAGAAAAGCAGGCAATAAAAACAAGTAAGCGACTAAGCAGCTTCATCAGGTAAGAATAGTTTGGAGATAATCGGCAATATCGGCAGCTACTTCCGATTTTGTCTTCAGTTCAAATTTAAGTGTTTTTCCCTCGCGGGTCAGCAGGGAAATGCGGTTGGTATCTTTGCCAAAACCGGCCCCTTCATCGCGCAGTGAATTGAGCACAATGAAGTCGAGATTCTTGCGTGTAAGTTTGCTTTGGGCGTTGGCTTCTTCGTTGTCGGTTTCGAGTGCGAAGCCGGCCAGTATTTGTTTGCCGGTTTTGCGGCGGCCCAGTTCGGCCAATGTATCGGGCGTTTGTTCGAGTTCAATTTGCGGCACACCGCCGGCTTCTTTTTTGATTTTGCTGCCTGCCGCATTTTTCGGCCTGAAATCGGCCACAGCTGCGCTGAGAATGGCGGCATCACATTGGTCAAATACAGCGGTGGCGGCCTCGTACATTTCCTGCGCCGACGTAATGCTGATGCGTTTAATGCGCGGATGCTGAGTATGTAGTGCCACCGGTCCTGTAACCAGCGTTACATCAGCGCCACGGCGGGCCAGTTCCTCGGCCAGCGCAAAGCCCATTTTGCCTGTGCTGTGGTTGCCAATAAACCGCACCGGATCAATAGCTTCGTAAGTCGGGCCTGCCGTCACAAGGATATGTTTACCGCTAAGACGTTCGGCCTGTGCAAACGTTGCCGCAATGTGCTTTACAATCTCTTCGGGCTCGGCCAGCCGCCCTTCGCCGCTGAGTCCGCTGGCCAGCTCGCCGGTGCCGGGCGGAATTACATGCACATCACGGCTTTTCAGCAAATGAAGATTAGCCTGTGTGGCGGCGTGATGATACATGTCCACATCCATGGCCGGCGCCACCATAACCGGGCAACGTGCAGAGAGGCAAACAGCCAGCAGCAGATTGTCGCACTGTCCGTGGGCAAGTTTGGCCAATGTATTGGCCGTGGCCGGAGCAATTATCAGCACATCGGCCCAGAGACCAAGTTCTACATGGTTGTTCCACGTGCCGTGCGCATCGGCCACAAACTCAGTAAGCACTTCATGTTTCGAAAGTGTGGCCAGGGTGAGCGGGGTTACAAAATCGTGCGCAGCGCGGGTCATTACCACCTTTACTTCTGCCCCGTTTTTTACAAGCAGACGCACCAGCAGCGCAGCCTTATAAGCAGCAATACCGCCGGTTACGCCCAGCACAATACGTTTACCCTGAAGGATCATGCACGAAAGTTAAGCACAATATCAGCACTCATCGCAAAAAACAAAATACGCTGAGTGCTATAAACAGAAAGACATGACAACCGTAAACGGAAGTCATGCCTTACTTATTTTATTGCCGGATCAGGCGTTGCTGCCTTCTTCGCGGGCGGGGTTGCGGAAATACACTTTGTTTTCCACAAACTCCTGCATGGCAATGCTAACGGGTTTGGGCAAACGCTCGTAGAATTTCGAGATTTCAATCTGCTCACGGTTTTCAAACACCTCTTCGAGGTTGTCTGAATGTGTGGCAAATTCGTTCAGTTTACCCGTCAGTTCTTCGCGGAGTTCAGCGCTGATCTGATTGGCACGCTTGGCAATAATCGCTACCGATTCGTAGATATTACCGGTTTCGGTGTCGAGCTTGCGCACGTCGCGGGTTACTGTGGTAGGTTCGGCGTTGGTTTTCTTGAAGTCAACCATGGTTGTTATGAACGTTTGAAGTGATTGCTGAATTAACGGGTCTTCTGTTGGTTACTGAATTCAGTTTGCAACTGAAGGGTATTGTTGTAAATCTTCTTCGCCTCGTCGGTAAACGGACTTACCGGGTAGGCAGTGGTGAATTTCTGGTATTCGTTGAGTGTATCTTTAATACGTAATTCTTTTTTGGTGTCGATACTGTTAACCGCAAGCTGGTAACGTGCCTGAAGGGTAAGGTACATGGCTTCTTCGCGGTAAATGGAACCCGGATAAGTTTTCACGAGTTGCTCAAACGCAGTAATGGCTGCTTTGTAATCGCCAATTTTCAGGTATTGGCGGGCAATGAGGAATTCTTTTTTCTGCAGCTTTTCATACATTTTATCAATCAGCTTGTTGCATTCGGGAATGCGCTTGCTGTTTGGGAATTGCTGGATGAAATACTGAAATTCATTAATGGCCTGATAGGTATCGGTCTGATCGAGTGAATACGGGGGAGAATTGAGATAATGGCAGTATGCGCTCATGTAGAGGCATTCTTCGGCGCGGGGGCTGAGCGGGAAGCTGCGGAAATAGCTGCGAAACTGGTAGCCGGCCATGATGTAATCACCAAGATTGTAATTGCAGAATGCAAGGTGATAGGCCACATTCTCTGCTTTATCGGTGGTGCGCATCTGGGGATACAGCTCATCCAGCAACATCTGCGCTTTCACGTACTCGGCTTTGCCGAAGTATTCAAGTGCTTTGTTGTACTTCTCTTCCTGCGTGCCTTTTTTTTGAATTTTATTAAATTCATTACAGCCGCCGGCAAGAAGCAGAGCAAAAATTACAGAAATGAATGCAAGTTGGCGCATACCGATTCAGAAGGGCAAAAGTAATACTTTTTTACGTACCCGGCCCCGCCTTTTTTCAGTTTACCCACAGCAGGGTGTTAACTGCTTTCGGCCAGTTTTTGCAGTCCGGGCACATTCAGCAGACGTATTTTCCGTCCGTCGGTTGCCAGCAGGCCTTCATCGCGCAGGCTGTGCAGTAGGCGGATCACCGTTTCGGTGGCTGTGCCCACCAGTCCGGC
Organism: Bacteroidota bacterium; assembly: GCA_020402865.1. Taxonomy (NCBI): domain Bacteria; kingdom Pseudomonadati; phylum Bacteroidota; species Bacteroidota bacterium. Next base: position 15,421 of record JADBYT010000021.1, read on the forward strand.
AACTTCTTCGCGGGTAAGCTGTACAGCCAGCGTACTGCCGTCTTTTTCAAAGCCGTAGGTTTCGGCCAGCAGCAGGGTTACTTCGGCCAAACGGGCGCGCACATGCTTGCGGGCGAGTCCGGCGAGGTGATGTTCGGCGTGGCGGAGTTCGGAAGTAAGCAGGCGGATAATGTAATGCGAAAGCACCGGGCTGTGGTCGAGCATTTGAAAGAGCACGGCCTTGGGAATAACCAGCACGGAGGTGGTTTCGAGCGCCGCCGCCGAGCATGAATATGCATCGTTGCCCAGCACGGCCCGGTAGCCCATCAGATCGCCCGGCCGCGCCAGATGCACAATCTGCTCACGCCCCTGCAAATCAGTGGTAAACAGTTTCACTTTGCCGCGCTGCAAAATATACACGGATACCGGCTGTTTGCCCTCCAGAAAAAGCTCCTCACGCCGTTGAAATACCTGCACTGTACCCGCTTCGGCCAGCAGCTTTTCATCGGCCGGGGTAAGTGCTTCAAACGGGAAAGGCGGCGAATGCGGGACGAACATAGGTAGTAATGGTATAACAAACCTCCGCAGGCAATGTTGCCGGGCGGAGGTTTGCTGTGTAATTCAATATATTGCTTAAGCGCCTACCACCTGCTTCACCAGGTCGGCTGCTTCCTGAAGCTGAATTGCAGAGAATACTTTCAGGCCCGACTCCTCGATAATTTTCTTGGCTTCCTCAGCATTGGTGCCCTGAAGACGTACAATGATGGGGACTTTGACATCGCCAATGTTTTTGTAAGCATCCACAATGCCCTGCGCCACACGGTCGCAACGCACAATGCCGCCAAAAATGTTTACCAGAATGGCTTTCACGTTTTCATCGCGCAGGATAATGCGGAAAGCCTGCTCAACACGGGCTGCGTTGGCTGTGCCGCCTACATCAAGGAAGTTGGCCGGCTCACCGCCAGAGAGTTTGATAATGTCCATAGTAGCCATGGCCAAACCGGCGCCGTTTACCATGCAGCCCACGTTTCCGTCGAGCTTCACATAGTTGAGGCCGTAGCTGCCGGCTTCCACTTCGGTGGCGTCTTCTTCGCTGGTATCGCGCAAGGCGGCCAGATCGGCATGACGATAAAGACCGTTGCCGTCGAGCGTTACTTTCGAGTCAACCGCGATAATCTTGCTATCACTGGTTTTGAGCACCGGGTTGATCTCAAACATGCTGGCATCAATGCTTTCGTAGGCTTTGTAAAGCGCCTGCACAAATTTCACCATGCTTTTGAAGCTCTCGCCGCTCAGGCCGAGGTTGAATGCAATCTGACGGCACTGAAAATCGCGCAGGCCTACACGCGGGTCAATTTCTTCTTTAAATATCAGGTGCGGCGTATGTTCGGCCACTGATTCAATGTCCATACCGCCCTCGGTAGAATACATAATTACATTACGTCCGCTGCCACGGTTGAGCAGCACACTCATGTAAAACTCAGAAGGTTTTTCGGCACCGGGATAATACACGTCTTGTGCAATGAGCACTTTGTTTACGGTTTTGCCTTTTTCACCGGTTTGAAGTGTGATGAGCTTTTTGCCCAGAATGTTTTCTGAGATTTGCTTCACATCATCAAGCGATTTGGCCAAAGCCACACCACGCTGTTCGGTGCCTTCAATTTTGCCTTTTCCGCGCCCGCCGGCATGAATCTGCGATTTTACAACCCACCAGCCGGTGCCGGTTTGTTCCTGAAGTTTTTTGGCTGCTTCTACGGCCTGTTCCGGCGTATCGGCTACAATTCCTTCCTGAATGGCCACACCAAACTGCTTGAGAATGGATTTACCCTGATACTCGTGAAGATTCATAATCGGCTTTTGTATTTGAGAGTGTTAGAATTCGGTTTTGGTAATCGGGGGGTAAAATTAGCAGGATTTTGGAGATATGCTTCACCCTTTTTCTGGCCACTTTGGTTTACCCCTAATTAAATTTCTTAAATTTAACTATCCCAAATTACTTGTTTGATGAAAAAGCTAACCTCTTTCTTTTTTTTTCTCCCTCTTTCCCTGTTTAGTCAGACCGAAATCCCCCAAAGGCTTGTTTATTCTGTCTTTGGCGGCACCAATTTCTCCACCATCCGGGTATTTGATCTTTTAGGTCACCAAAATCCGTACGTTAAGCAAGACCTCTACTATGGGAATACTCCATTGCTGAATCCCTATGAGGAGCATGATTTTACATATACCACCCGTGTGGAAAATGTTAAATACAGTCCCGGATTTCAATTCGGATTGCGTTTATCCAACCCCGGAAAGTTTGTAAGCGTTGCAGCGCAGCTTGCGTTCAGTCAGTTGAACTTAAATTACGACTATACCAGAACCTGGTTTAGGGGTCATCACGGCACCATGCAGGGAGCGAAATGGAAAAACAATTGGCTTGATTTTTCAATTATGGCTCAATTTACGTGTGGCACAGGGAGCAGGTTTAAGTTTTTTGCCGGTTTGGGGGTAAGTAAATGTGTAAGCAGTAAAAATGAGGGATGGATGAACGATCATCAGTATTATACTTATTTAACAAATAATGGCGGCGGTACAATTAATTCCACCGCGGAATATCAGTTAACTACAAAAATCGACAACCTTAATTACAGTACCAATATCGGAATTGAAGCTCCGCTTACGAAAAAGGACAATGTTCCGCTTTATGCCTCATTGATGTGGAACAAAGGTTTCTCAAATCTGGCCTTCGAGCACAATGTATCACAAAGCAATCTTCAATTAAATATTATCTATTATTTTTTCCTTTAACAACTACATTTGATTACCGAAATCAGTCTGCGGCAAAGCCGTTACTTTTTTTCACGAACCACACCCGCCACAACCCGAACAACCACTGCAACCCGAATCGCCTCCGCAACCAGATCCTCCGCCGTCGCTCAAACAACCGCCTGCGCAGCCGCTGCTGGCTGAAGTCAGAATCATTGCTGCCCGTTTTTCATCTTCAATTGCCCAGGCTATCGGCCCCCAGCGTGCATCAACGCGGGTTATCCCTTCCGTAAATTCTCCGGTAATAAACCAGCGTCTGGCGCCAAGCATTTGCAGCAGCGTATGCAGTTGTGTTTTGTTTGCTGCATGCTGCCATATTCCGCGAAGTTGGTTGATTTCGGTTTTCAATGTGTGCTGTACCTCCCGTCCTTCGTGTGTGAGTTCAAAGTTTCCGGTAATCCAGCCAAGCAGGTTCTGCGAAAAGTAACCTGCTTTTTTAAGTTTGCGGAGTATGTGCCGTATGAGTTTGTGCTGGTCAACCGTTTCGGCCAGTATGCGCACGAAGTGACTGAGCAGTGTGCCGTTGCCTTCAGATTTCAAACTATTCAGCAGGTAATCCAGCTCGTGCGGCTGATTGGTTTGGATATTGGTCATTTGCACATATTCCACATCATCTGTATCGTGAAACCGTATTTGTCCGCTTAGCTCAAACTCCATAAGCGAGGTGGTGATTATTTCTCTCCGGCTGGCGCTATAGCCTTTCAGGAAAACAAGTATCTCGGCCGGATTGAATCGGGTAAGTAATAAAGTATTGTTCATTTGTTTGTTTTTATTGATTACTAAAAATGTCCCGCGCCGTATTGTTTTGTGTGAAATAGTTTTACATGATCTTTTTGCGGATTTGATTTGTGAGTGAATTGATAATTGTGAGCAGCCAGACCGGTTTGGGAATGATCCAGTTTGTGCGCACGTTTATGCGCTTGTAATGCACATCGCTGAAGCGTTTGGCGGGATGCGGCCAGATGTCGGCCGGCGGTTCTGATAAAAAAACAGCCCGGTACATTTGCAATGTCCGGGCATACCAATCGTTAAACTTTTCGGCCTCCTGTTTTCCGCCTTTCGTGGGGCCGTGGTGAATTTCGCGTTTCAGAGTTTGTTCGCAAAAATCTTTCCAGTAAGATTGCGTGTAAAGCATGTGCAGATGCCACACCTGATCGACCTGGTCGGACGGGGTTAGCGGGTGTGGCACTACACATATAAGATAGATGAATTTCCTGTATTCATCCACCGCCCGGATTGCATAGCTTGTTTTCCAGTTGTTCTCCCGCGCAAGGCGCTGTGTAAACTTGAGGGAGGACGCGGGGTTATCTGTTTGAAAGTCTTGTATTGCTTGCCAGAGTGGGTAATCTGTAATACTCATATTCTATTTTCTGATACAAATATTCTCTCTCCATGTGACTGTACTGTGAATGCAGTGTTATAGAATTATGAAAAATAAATTCATGAACTTCTGTTACCAATCTCCGGTTTATCCGTCCATAAAAAAGAACCATTTATAGCTATTTAACATCCTTTCATCCTTCTTCACAAGATAAAGAAAGATGTTTGCCCTACTTTTAACGCCAAATTAACCACCTTATGCGCCTTACGCTAACCGCATTAGTTCTGATTATTAACTATTTGTCGCTTTTTGGGGCGGCAGACACAACTGTTATTGTGCGTAAGGAGGCTTTTGCAGTGCGTACGGATGTGTCGCCCAAAATTGATGGCAAACTGGATGAAGCGATCTGGCAGAAAGCAGCGGTAATAAACGGATTCCAGCAAAACAGTCCAACTGAAGGGGCGCCGGTACATTTTGATACGGATGTGCGGATTTTGTACGACAATACAGCCATTTACATATCGGCGATGTTGTACGACAACAGTCCCGACAGCATTATGCGTCAGCTGGGCATACGTGACACCTGGGTGAATGCCGACAATTTCAGGATGGTGTTTGACACCTACAACACCCAGCAGGATGCGTTTGACTTTTCGGTAACGGCTTCGGGCGTGCAAAACGACTCGCGTTTCTCAGATATGAATTATAATGCGGTGTGGGCCAGCGAGGTTCAGATTTTATCGAATGGCTGGAGTGTGGAAGTGGAAATTCCCTGGTCGGCATTGCGTTTCCCAACCGAAAACGGCCGTGAGTGGGGCGTGCAGTTTACACGCAATGTGCGCCGTTTTCAGGAATTTGATCAGTGGGCGCTTACTCCGAAAGCGGCGTCAAATGCGATGATGTATTGGGGAAAGCTCAAAGGGCTGGCTGATATTGACGTGCCTCTGCGGTTACAGCTTACGCCCTACGCATCATTGATCTGGCAAAACGACGACCGTTTTGGCGAAACATCGCCCGTGCTGAATTACGCCGGCGGTATGGATGTAAAATACGGCATCAACGAAAGCTTTACCCTCGATATGACACTGCTTCCTGATTTCAGTCAGGTACAAAGCGACAACGTAATTAAAAACCTCGGTGCTTTTGAGCAGCAGTTTCAGGAACAGCGTCCGTTTTTTACTGAGGGAGTAGATCTGTTTCAGCTGGGCGATTTATTTTATTCCCGGCGAATAGGTAAACGGCCGTCGGGATTCTGGAGCGCGCCTTATGAGCTTGACAGTACAGAAGTATTGAAAAAGAATCCTACACAATCGCGGCTCATGAATGCCACCAAAATTTCAGGGCGCACCAATACGGGGTTAGGCATCGGTATTCTCAATGCATTTGTAGAAGACACTTATGCGGAAGCCCACGACACCATTACGGGCAACAAGCGCAAACTGCTTACAGAGCCTCGTTCAAATTATAACATTGTGGTTTTTCAGAAGCAAATGAAAAACAGTTCATCGGCTTATGTAATTAACACCAATGTAATACGCACACACGGCTGGAACAGTTCGAATGTAACGGGGGCCGGTACAGTGCTGAATGATAAAAAGCAAAACTGGCAACTCCGTTTTGACGGCGCGGTGAGTGATATTCTTTCGCCGGTTGACAGTGTAAAAGGAGAGTTTGATGCACGTATTGGTTATCAGTACAACCTGCAGCTGGCACGCACAAGCGGAAAAATTCAGTATTACATTGCCCGCAACGTGAAAAGCCTCAATTTTGATGCAAACGACCTGGGCATTACGTTTGAAACCAATTTTGCCCAGCAGAATGCCGGTATCACCTACTTCATTTTCAACCCGTGGAAACGTATCAATCAGGGCAATTTCGGCTTTAATGCCGGATATCAGTACAACCTGATTACCAAAGAACGGAATGCTTTGTTTTTGAACATTAACTCCTGGTTGCAGTTCAGGAATTTCTCCAATATGTTTTTCGGCATGGAAGCCAATCCCTACGATCAGCGCGATTATTACGAGCCGCGCGAACAGGGCCGGTTCTTCCTGCGCCGGCGAATGATGAACATGTGGGCTGGCTACAATACCAACTCAAACAAGAAAATAAGCGGTGGCGTAAATGTATATTGCGGCACAACGGATAAAGTGACTGAAACAATCCCCGCAAACCCCTGGATTGGCGGTGGTTTCTGGATGGACTGGCGGGTAAACGACCGGCTCACGCTTTCGGTTTTTCCCAGTGTACACAACGACATTGGCGACCGGGGCTGGGTAAACACAGAAAACAACGGTAACATTGTGTTTGGCCGCCGCATTTTACGCAATATCGAAAACGGTCTTAGCGCAAGCTACGTGTTTAAGCGTGATATGTCGCTTACCATTAACGGCCGCCATTTCTGGGCCACCGGCCGCTATACCGGTTACTACACGCTTAACAATGAAGGTATTCTGGAAGATTATGCTTACTACACCGGAAATCACAACTTTAACTTCAACTCGTTCAATGTAGATATGGTTTTTCGCTGGATTTTCGCGCCGGGCAGCATACTGAGCGTGGGCTGGAAACAAAATATTCTTACAGATGAAGTTGGCATTCCGCAAATAAATTACAACTACACCTATAACCTGAAAAATACGCTTCAGGCTCCGCAGCTGAACCAGTTCTCGGTGAGGGTGTTGTATTTTATTGATTACGTGTACTTGAAAAAGGCATTGCAACGCAAATAAGTGTTGTTTTGCCTATTACCACATTTTCCCTTCCGGCTGCATGATAATTTCTGCCACTTACTTCTGCATCGTTGTAGTTTAGACAGGTCTGTGTATTTTTGACAGCATCCGGTGCTGCGAACCTGAATGCCGGATACGTTGCATGAGACCACCCTTGCACTGCTTTTTTACTGTTTTGTGTCTGTCGTTCACTGTTTTTCTCCACGCTCAGGGCGGGATATGGACATGGATGAAAGGCTCATCGGTAACCAATGCTGCCGGTAATTATGGTGTGCTGGGTGTTTCTTCCCCGGCCAATGACCCGCCTTCCATGTATGCTGCGTTGAGCTGGACTGATCCGGCGGGTAATTTCTGGCTTTACGGCGGGCTCAACAGCAGTTCCTTTCAGATTTACAGTGCGTTGTGGCGGTTTGATACGGGTAATTTGCAATGGACCTGGATGAATGGCAGCAGTGCTACGGGTCAATGGCCTGTTTACGGGACACAGGGCGTTTCGGCACCCGGTAATACACCGGGAGCACGTTTCAGGGGCTGCACCTGGATTGATGCCAATGGGAATCTCTGGCTCTTTGGCGGCTACGGGTTCGACTCGAACGGGCAACAGGGGCAAATGAGCGATTTGTGGATGTATAATGTGGCCATCAATGAATGGACATGGATGAAGGGGCCTACAATATCGGGGCAGCCGGGCAGCTATGGAACTTTGCAGGTGGCTTCGGGCGCCAACAACCCGCCCTGCCGGCATGAAGGCAATGCCGCCTGGGTATCAGCCAACGGCGAATTGTGGATGTTTGGCGGCGAGGGCGGCGGCGGTTTTTACAGCGATATGTGGCGCTATGACCCTGCTACCAACAACTGGACCTGGATGAGCGGGCCCAACACAACCAATGCATTTCCCAACTGGGGCGTGCTTCAGGTGCCCGCTGCAACCAATACGCCCGGCAGCCGCTCATCATACAACCACTGGACGGATGCGACAGGTAACTTCTGGCTTTTTGGAGGGAACCGTTTTACCAACACCTATAACGATATGTGGCGCTACAATCCGGCCACCAATCAATGGACCTGGATGGGCGGCAGTAACTCGGCAAACGATCCGGGCAATTACGGCACCTTTTGCACAGCCGGTGGTTTCAGGCCCTCGTCGCGGATGGAAACACGCACCTGCTGGAAAGACAATTGCGGCCGTTTCTGGCTTATGGGCGGCAGCACCAACAACCAGCTGAATCAGCTCGTGCAGGATATGTGGCTTTACGACCCGGTGCTGAATGAATTTCTGCTTTCGCGCGGGGGACCCGCCACCAACCAGCCTGCCAGCTTTGGCGTAATGGGAGTGCCTGCGGCCACAAACGAACCGGCCGGCCTGGCAGGAAGCATGAGCTACACTGCACTGAACGGTGATATGTGGATGTTTGGCGGGTTGCTTAACGCCGCCGGCGGAACCAGCAATGCCCTCTGGCGCTTTCAACCCGATCTTTCCTGCTTCTCCGTACAGTTCAACCTCACCGCATCCCCGTCAACCGGATGTTTCCCGCTGCCGGTAACCTTCCAGCTTTCGCCTGTGAGCAATAATTTCAACTTTCACTGGGACTTTGGCGATCCTGCCACGCAGGCCGATACAAGCAACCTGCCCGCTCCTTCGTATGTGTACACCAGCGCAGGCACATTTACCGTAACCGCAATTATCACAAACAACTCATGCGGCTTACTGGCTGATACCATTACCACCACAATACAGGTGAGCGCCGTTCCACTACCCGCGCTGGGGCCTGATACCATTCTTTGCGGAAATGCGTCGCTTACCCTTGATGCCGGTTATCCCGGCGCCTCATTCAGCTGGAACACCGGCCCGGCCGATACGCTGCAAACCCTTACCATAAACGCACCCGGCACCTATGGTGTGCTGGTATCGCTGGCCAACTGCTCGGGCAGCGACAGCATAAATGTAACCTACCTGCAACCACCAAACATCGGCAACGACACTACGCTTTGCGAAGGTCAGCCACTCACGCTTTCGGCCGGAAACATCTGGGATACCTACCTGTGGAGCAACCAGACTACGGCCTCCACCGTGCAGCCGGATACTACCGGAATCTGGTGGGTACAGGTGGCTGCCGGCCCATGCACGTTTACCGATTCGGCCAGCATTACCATACATCCCCTGCCCGTAGTTAATCTCGGCCCCGACACTACGCTTTGCCCTGATGTGGTATATGTGCTGGATGCAGGCAACCCGAATGCCACTTTCAGCTGGAACACCGGCGCCAGCACACAACAGGTGGTGGCTTCGCAGCAGGGGGCATATTCGGTTTCCGTAACCGAAAATAACTGCACCGTGAATGATCTTGTGCTTGTCAATTTCTATCCGCCACTCGACCTCGGGCCTGATCTAAACCTCTGTCTGGTGCCCGAACTCTCGCTTGATGCAGGACCGGCACTCAGCTATTTGTGGAACACCGGCGAAACCACACAAACAATCGTGGCCAACACTGCGGGTATGTATTCCGTATTGCTCGACAATGGCACCTGCCAGCTGCGCGACTCAATAGAAATTACCGGAGGCACCAGTTCGGGTATGCTTTATGTGCCCAATACGTTTACACCCAATGCAAACGGTACAAATGATTACTTCTTCGTGGCCGGCGACGGAATTACCCAGTTTACAATGCGCATTTACAACCGCTGGGGGCAACTGATTTTCATTTCCGGCAATATGAACGAGTACTGGGATGGTACATTGAATGGTGTGAAATGCCAGAATGATACGTATGTCTATATCATCGACTACCGTACAGAATGTGGCGGGGAAAACGATTTCAGAAAAATTGGGCATGTGAATTTATTGCGTTAAGCCTGTTTTTGACTGCATACATGCAAACACTTTGTGTACTTATATGTTATATTTCATGGTAAAACCAATTCTGATGACAAAACTTTTTGCTTCGCTGGCAGCATTGCTGTTTGCCTCATTACTTGCCGCGCAAAGCCCGGTACGTTTTTATGAAAAAGGAAAAGTTGGCTATAAAAGTGCCGATGGTAAAATTATTGTTGCACCTTCCTATGACGCCGGTGGCGATTTCAGCGAAGGTTTTGCGATTGTGCTGAAAGGCTCAAAACGCGGATATATCAACGAATCGGGCGAACTGGTTATTCCGATGATTTATGAAGATGCCGGACAGTTTAAAAATGGCATTGCCCGTGTGATGAAAGATAAATTGTATGGTTTTATTAATACAAAAGGAAGTATCGTTATTCCGTTCAGCTATGCCTTTGCCGACGATTTTTCTAACGGACTTGCCCGTGTGGCGGTAAACGGGAAATATGGCTTTATCAACAACACGAATCAGTTTGTGATTGCCGCTCAGTACAGCAACGCCAACAACTTTTCAGAAGGACTTGCCTCCGTGCAGAAAGACGGGAAATGGGGGTTTATTGATGTAAAGGGACTAACAGTAATTCCTTTTGAATATGATCAGGCCTATACCTTTGTTAAAGGCGAAGCCAAAGTGCGCAAAGGCGATAAATCATATTTTATTTCCCCTAAAAACAAATTTATACGCAAGGAAGAAAACCGCCACGAAGAAGAAGAACGTGAGCGCGAAAAAGCCAGAGGCAAAAAATAAGCTGTTTGCCACATTGATCTTCCGGATTCTAAATTCAGATTGTCTGAATTCTTTCATCATTAGTCATACCGGATTATCAGCTAAAATTGATAATCCGGTTTTCTTTTTACAGCAATTTTTACAGGTTGTTTTCATTTGACATTGACACTGGTATTTCCTGCTTCAAACCACTTGATAAAGATTAGCTGCCGGATAACAGAATTGCCCTGTTGCCGGCAAATGTTTTATTAACATTACTAACGGTTTTGTGGCATTAGCTGTATTTTGCTTCACACATTCCGCTCCGTTAAATTGCAGAAACAGGCACGTGCAACCAGCGTTTGGCTGCATGAATTGATGAATAAAGGATGTATGCATAACGTGCACAGTTTATCTGAATTGCAACATTGTTTTTTATTCCGCGCCAAATGGCTGCTGATAACAGGCTTTATGCTGTTGCATCTTGCAGGTGTATCTCAAAACGGCACATGGACATGGATTTCGGGTGATACACTGAGTGCTTCACCGGGCGATTTCGGCGTGCAGGGTGTTCCTTCTCCGACCAATGTTCCGCCAGCGTTGTATGAAGCGGCAGAATGGACCGATTTAAACGGAAATTTCTGGATTTTTGGCGGCTCCAATATTTCTACCCAAAATGCGTATTCGGATCTCTGGAAATTTGATCCGGTTTCGCAACTCTGGACATGGGTAAAAGGGTCGTCGATTCCGCTGATGCCGGGAACTTATGGTGTACAGGGAGTGCCCTCTCCGCAAAACAACCCGGGGTATCGCGAACGCGGCTGTGTAACCTGGGTGGATGCCGCCGGCGATTTATGGTTGTATGGCGGAAGCGGTCCCGATATAAATGGATTCGACGGTACATCAGACGAGCTTTGGAGGTATCAGATTTCAACCAATGAGTGGACATGGATGAAGGGTTCGGGTAACGCCAACCAGCTTGCCATTTTTGGCACATTGCAGGTTCCGGCTCCGACAAACAATCCACCCGGCATACACGAAACAGCCTGCGGCTGGACAGATGCCGCGGGCGATTTCTGGATGTATGGTGGCGAGGGAACGATCACTCCTAACGCTCATGATGCCATGTGGCGCTACAATATAGCTACCAATACCTGGACCTGGATGAGCGGGCAAACGATATCTCCGGTCATGCCTAATCATGGTGTACTTCAATCTCCATCGCCAAGTAATACGCCCGGATCGCGTCGGGTGTATGCACATTGGGAAGATTTGCAGGGAAAATTCTGGCTCTATGGTGGTGCCAGTTTTTTCGGACTTTGCGGTGATCTGTGGATGTATGATCCTACTACATTGGTTTGGACATGGATGGCCGGAACTCCGACAAATGCCAATTTCACAAACTTTACTACACAATGTACACCGGGCAATGAACACCCGCATGCGGTATATGAAAACCGTGCAAACTGGCGCGATGAATGCGGACGTTTGTGGTCAATGACCGGCGTTGCATCAGACAGTTCACAGAACCCCAATAGCCCGCAATCAACCAGTACCAGCACGCTCTGGTGCTTCGATCCGCTTACTAATCAGTTTGTGTGGGTAAGTGGCCCCACGGCTGCCGGCGTGGCTGCCCATCATGGCACGCAGGGTGTGCCTTCTGTACTTAACCGCCCGCCGTCGCTCATGGGTACTGTTTCGTTTACCGGCGCCAACGGCGATTTCTGGCTCTGGGGCGGCGTTGAGTTGTATGGCGGTGCAGCAGTAAAAAACACCCTCTGGCGTTATCAGAAGGATCCCAACTGTCCGCGCTTCCCCCTGCTCGACTCCATTGCTGCAAATCCGGCCGTTTCGGGCTGTGCGCCATTCACCGCTCAATTATCAAGTGTGTACACTGCAAACGTGAGTTACTTCTGGGATTTTGGCGACAGCACAACACTTGCCGACACGGCTGTTACGGCATCTGCCTCGTACACGTTTCAGCAACCCGGTGTGTACACGGTTACACTGATCACTACAAGCCTGAACAGTTGTTATCTCGGCGCCGATACATCTTACCTTACCCTTACCGTACATCCTACACCGCAAATCAATCTGGGTAGCGATACCACAATTTGTTCACCACCCGTAAACCTGCTGCTCGATGCAGGCAATGCCGGAGCCTCCTACGCATGGAGCACCGGAGCCACTTCACAAACCATACAGACAACTGCAGCCGGGATATACAGCGTAATAGCTTTCTCCGGCCCCAACAACGTGTGCAGCGACGAAGACTCAATTACAATTACACTTCCTGCACAACCCGACCTCGGCAGCGATACTGCAATTTGTGCCGGACAGTCGCTACTGCTTAATCCGGGCATTACAGGCAGCCAGTACAACTGGAGCACAGGCGATACAACAGCCACACTACTTGTAAATACAGCCGGTTTATACACTGTGCAAATCATCGCTCAGCCCTGCACACTCAGCAGCAGCATGACACTGAGTATTACACCGCTGCCTGTGGTAAATCTGGGCTCCGACACAACACTCTGCCCCGGCGATACATTGCAGCTCAATGCACAAAATGCAGGAGCAACCTATGCATGGAACAACACAGCCACCTCGCAAACAATTGAAGTTACTGATGCAGGCAGCTATGCCGTGGTTGTAACTGCACAAAACTGCAGCGCCTCCGATTCGGTGCGCATCAATACCATGCAGGATGTGGACTTTGACCAAACAGCCACACTTTGCGGCAGCAGCAATGCGCTGGTGCTTGATGCCGGAAATGCAGGCGCAAACTTTATCTGGAGCACCGGCGAAACATCGCAAACCATCACCGTGCAACAAGCCGGCACTTACTGGGTCACAATTAACGCACCGCCCTGCATACTTACCGATACCGTGCAGGTAAACGGAATACTTGGCGAAGGACTTGTATTTGTGCCAAACAGCTTTACACCCAATGCCGATGGCCTCAACGACCGCTTCACCGCATCGAGTGAAAACTTCACACAGTTTCATCTGATGATTTTTAACCGCTGGGGCGAACTTATTTTCGAAACGTTTGACACGGCTGGCTGGGATGGTACATTTAAAAACGAAATTGCCAAAGGCGATGTGTATGTGTATAAACTATCGTACTCGAATATCTGCACAGGCAATCAGGTTATCGGCAAGCTGGGGCATGTAACACTGGTGCGTTGAACGGCACATCGTGTTAAGTCTGCAGTTTTCCGGCATTTAACATTAATACGTACCTGCATTTTGAACTCTTTTACATAACTGGTGTTTACTTGTTGAACCCAATTTAACATTCAAATGCCCCGTAGCCTCTTTGTATTTTGCACACTTCTCATTACATGCACTGTTTCTGCACAAAACGGCGTGTGGACATGGATCGGAGGCGGTAATTTACCCAATCAGGCACCGGTATTCGGCACTCAAACTATACCTGCGGCAGGCAACAGGCCTCCGCCGGTTTACGGCGCAGCTTCGTGGACTGATCTGAACGGTGATTTCTGGGTGTTTGGCGGTTTGGATAATTCGGCAGTAACGTCTTACTGGGGTAATCTCTGGAAATTCGATCAGGCACTGGGACAATGGGCGTGGATGAAAGGGCCGAATGTGTCAGATAATTCTGGCGTATATGGTACTCTTGGTGTTCCTTCACCGCTGAACCAACCGGGGGCGCGTGCATTCGGGGCATCAACCTGGACAGACAATGCGGGCAATCTTTGGTTATTTGGCGGGTTTGGCATTGATGCTACCGGCCTGCAGGGTGAAATGAACGATTTCTGGAAATTTGATATTACTACCAATGAATGGACATGGATGGGTGGCAGTCAGAATATTTACGGTGCCGGGAGCTTTGGTACGTTGCAGGTTCCATCGCCCGCAAATATGCCTTCGTACCGGTCAGAAACCTTAGCCAACTGGAAAGATGGTGCCGGTAATCTCTGGCTGTTTGGCGGCACCTACTATGATGATATGTGGCGTTTTGATCCGCTTACCAACACCTGGACCTGGATGGCAGGCAGCAATGTAACAGGTGCGCTTGTTGTGCATGGCACACTTGGCGTTTCGTCGCCCGCCAACACACCGGGGCAACGCTGGGCATACGCCCACTGGACCGATCAGCAGGGGAAATTCTGGCTTTATGGCGGATTGCTTAACAGCACTACGCTCATGGGTGATATGTGGAAGTTTGATCCGGTAACGCTTGAATGGACGTGGATGGCGGGCAGCAATTTGCCTAACGATTCAACTACTTTTACTCAGCAATGCACCCCGGGCGGTTACCCCGATGCCACTTATGAAGGTCGTTCGTTCTGGACTGATGCTTGCGGAAGATTCTGGAATGCACACGGAGGAAGTATTTTTGAAGCAGAAAACCACATCTGGATGTTTGATCCGGTGACCAATCAGTTTTCGTGGATAAGCGGTGCGCTTAGTCCGGCCACACCCGCAAATTTTGGAACACAAAATGTACCTTCGCCCGCTAATTATCCGCTTGCCTTGGTGGGGACAGCGTCTTTTAACGATTTGAGCGGCAATCTTTGTTTGTATGGCGGCATGGATGCGAATACAGGATTTAGCTACAACACCATCTGGCGCTATCAGATTGACCCGGTTTGTCCGGGAACCAATGTTACGGCGCAGTTTAACGTTTCACCCGGACTTTCAGGTTGTGCCCCGTTTACCACCCAATTTACACCGGCAGTAAATTTGTATTCCGCATACACCTGGAATTTCGGCGATACAGCCACCACAGCCGATACAAGTAGCCTGATTTCTCCGGTGTGGACCTACACACAGCCGGGCACATATACGGTAACGCTGATTACTTCGGGCCTTTCGGCCTGTGGTGGAGGCAGCGATACGGTTTCTGCCACAGTTACCGTATATCCGCAGCCCCAGCCAAACCTCGGCAGCGATACCACCATTTGCATTGGCCCCGTTAACCTGCTGCTCGATGCCGGAAATTCCGGCAATAGCTACCTCTGGAATACCGGCGCTACCACACAAACGCTGGCCGTGAATGCGCCCGGCATCTATTCCGTTACTGTTTCTGCAGGCCCGAACGGACTTTGCAGTGTGCAGGACACCATCGTAATCACCCAACCCGCGCAGCCCGACCTCGGCGGCGATACCACCCTTTGCGCCAACCAATCGCTCCTGCTCGATCCGGGTGTTACCGGTACACAATACAACTGGAGCACCGGCGCCACAACGCCTACAATTACGGTTAATACTGCCGGCTTGTACAGCGTGCAAATCATCAACCCGCCCTGCACGCTCAGCAGCAGCATGAACCTGAACATAACACCGCTGCCGATAGTGAACCTCGGCGCCGACACCACACTTTGTCCCGGCGACAGCATTCTGCTCAACGCACAAAATCCGGGCGCTATGTTTTTATGGAGCAATGCGGCCAACACACAAAGTATCACCACCGCCACAGCAGGAAACTACGCCGTAACCGTTACCGCACAAAACTGCAGCAACAGCGATACAATAAACATAAACACCAGCGCAGCACTTACTTTTGATGAAACCATATCGCTCTGCGGCAGTTTCAATGCGCTCATACTGGATGCCGGTAATCCCGGAGCCGGCTTCCTCTGGAATACAGGCGAAAACACACAAACCATCAGCATTGAACAGCCCGGCACCTACTGGGTTACGGTAAATGCTCCGCCCTGTGTACTTACTGATACCATTGAAATAATTGGAAATATTGGCGAAGCTGCAGTGTACATCCCCAACAGCTTCTCGCCAAACGGCGATGGTCTCAACGATAACTTCAGCGGCTACGGCGAGAGTTTTACTTCCTTCCGCCTCCTCATCTTCAACCGCTGGGGCGAACTCATTTTTGAAACCACCGATCCGGCCGGCTGGGACGGAAATTTCAACGGCACAAAAGTTACCGACGATGTGTATGTGTACAAACTCAGCTACACCAGCGCCTGCACAGGTGGTAAATTTGTGGACAGGCTGGGGCATGTAATGTTATTAAGGTAAGCAATTAGTTGCATACTATTGTACTTCGCTCACCGGCTGTGCAACAGGCACCGGCCAATCGTCACTAAGCCCGATGCCTTTCCACATGCGTGCTATTTCGGCTTCGTTTGCAAGGCATTGTTCAAGATCGGCGCGTATTTTTTGCTCGTCCATTTGCTGGCCAATAAATACAAGCTCATTTATTCTGTCGCCAAAATTTGTATCCCAGCGGCTTTCAATCTGCTCTTTATTATTTACAAATGAAGCAAAGCCGATACGTTCACCGAAAGGCATACTCGCCCACCACACGCCCGCACTGTCGGCCCGCAGCGAGCCTCCGGCCTGGCTCCACGACATTGCCTGCTGCGGACGAGAAGCCAGCCAGAACAAACCTTTGCTGCGCACTATATTGTCGGGAAATTGAGCATTCACATAATTCCAGAACCGGTCGGGATGAAACGGCCGGCGTTCCCGATACACAAAGGAACCGATACCGTATTCATCCGTCTCCGGGGTATGATGGTCTTTTTTCAATTCTTCAATCCAGCCCGCCTGCTTTTCCGCTTCTTCATAATTAAACAAACCTGTATTAATTATTGAACCCAATGGCACTTTCCCAAATTCCGACCGTATAAAACGCGCACCGGCATTGAGTTTGCGCAACATTCGCTCAAGCAGATCAACCGATTCTTTCTCTATCAAATCGGTTTTATTCAGCACAATCACATTCGCAAACTCAATCTGATCGGTCAGCAAATTCACAATGGTGCGGTAATCGCCATCCATATCGGTAAGTGCACGGTCGGCCAGCGTTTCCGCACTTCCGAAATCGCGGAAAAAATTATAACAGTCAACCACGGTTACCATGCAATCAATGTAACTGAAGCGGCTCAGATCAATATTCTTTTCCTCGTCGGCAAATGAAAAAGTCTGAGCCACAGGCACGGGTTCCGAAATACCCGTACTTTCAATAAGCAGATAATCAAACCTGTTTTCTCTGGCCAGCTTTTCCACTTCAGTCATAAGGTCTTCACGCAGTGTGCAGCAAATACATCCGTTGCTCATTTCCACCAGTTTTTCTTCCGTGCGCGATAAACTGGTTTCCCGCTCCACAAGCTGCGCATCAATATTCACCTCGCTCATATCATTCACAATCACAGCCACCTTTAAACCTTCTCGGTTATTTAGCACATAATTGAGTAAGGTTGTTTTCCCGGCTCCCAAAAAGCCGCTGAGCACTGTTACCGGAAGTTTTGTTTGTATCATAAGCTCTTTTTTGTTTAAGAGATTCGATTGTAAGCGATTGTATGTATCAACAATCTTGTTAACTTGCATTAAACACCAAAACGCAACAATGTTGCAAATATAAGTCGATTACTTAATTTTGCAACTTAACTGCATTAAGACATGTTAAAAAAACGCGAAACATCGGGAAAACGGCAGGTAATGCAAATTCTTGAGAACAGCCAAACGGCGTTAAGTCAGGATATGCTGGAAAAAAATCCTGCCCTGAACATAGATCGCGTTACCATTTACCGCATTCTCCGGAGTTTTGAGGAAGACGGCAAGGTGCACCGGATTATGGGTAATGATGGGAAAGCCTATTATGCCTGTTGCCGCAATTGCAGCGAAAGCCACGCCCATCATTTGCACTATCATTTACACTTCCAGTGTAATTCGTGCAATAAAGTAGAGTGTCTTCAAACGGAAATGACAATTCCTTTGCCTGAAAACTATCAGGTAATTGATGCCAATATTGTACTTAGTGGTATTTGTGCCGGCTGTCGCTTAGCGGGCTGAACAACCTCTTACTCCTGCTCTTCTTCTCTGAAAAATGCGAGGCGGGAAATATGCACAATATCCACGCCTTTGTAATAGTACGTAAGTATATAACGGAATTCAAACCCCTTGCGGGCCATATTAATGGCGCCTTCCTGACACATGCCCACACCATGTCCGTATCCTCTGCCACGAATAATCACTGAATCGCCCGATTCAGTTACATTGAAATAGGCCGATTTTAATTGCCAGTCGGTGCGCAGGTTTTTGTAGGCAATGCGCACACCGCCGTAGCTGAAAAAGTTGGTGCGCGAATTTTGTTTCATGTTGCAGGCCAAGCGGCAGGCCACACTGTCTTCAATCGGATACTTATAGCGTTGGGCAAGTCCGTTCAGCCAGTCGTCTTTAGCGATACGTCGTTCCCAGGTGGCGTGTGGCATACCGTTACAAAAACTATCGCTTCGTCCGCGCAGATAAGGCAGCGTGCCGCCCCACACATCTTCCGAATTGGCGGTTTGTCCGCCACAGTTGGAGTGAAAGGCCGCCGTAATCAGTGTAAGACCTTTATCAACAAGCACCAGCCCGGCGGTAGCCTGCGCGGCGGCCGTAATTTCCGGGTGCGAAGTACGGCTGCGATACACCTGGCAATGCACACCATCGCACACGTCAAAACCTTCGGTAATATGCCGTCCAAGCTGCGCAAGCGCATACGTGCGGCAAAGAATGGCCTGCACCTTATAAAACTCGCTTCCGCCCTGTCCGCCTGATTCCGACTCCACCACGCCACACACATACGACTCCAGTTCCACTTCGTTCCGGCAATGCAGGTAATTATCGCGTATGGAAATGCTGAGTTGCCCGTCGTATGTGCGGGTACCGGAAAGCGGCTTGATGGGTTTTATTTTAAATATACAACTGTCGGCAAGCGGCTTCAGCACAAAACTCGCAAAGCGTCCGAGTGTATCGCCCGGCACGCGCACTTCAAGCGAATCATTCACCATAATCAGCTGAAAGGCTTTTGCGGCGAGCGAGTCAGCCTGGCGCTTGCCATCGAGCAGCAGCATAAAATTGCCCCGCGAAGCCGATACGGAAACAACCTGCACCTTCATGGTGGAAAGCAGTTTCACATCAACCTCATGAGCGGAAAGTAATGCGGAAAAAAGCAGGGTAAACAGAAATGATAAGGCGGGTCGGGTCATTTTTTCTGAAGTTCGAGAATAAGTTGTGCAGCTTTGGCCGAAGCTCCGGCACCGCCAAGTGCTGTTCGCAAAGCTTCATAACCCTCAAGCAGTGCAGCGCGTTTATCGCCCCCGGCTACAATGCGGCGAAGTTCGGCAGCCATGTTTTCGGCAGTCATTTCATGTTGTATCAATTCGCGTACCACCTCACGGTCCATCACCAGATTCACCAGCGAAATGTATTTCACGTTCACCAGTCTTCGCGCAATCTGATACGAAATGGCACCCGCTTTGTAACACACTACCTGCGGTACTTTAAAAAGTGCCGTTTCAAGGGTAGCGGTGCCGGAAGTAACCAAAGCCGCATGGGCCTGGCTAAGTAAATCGTAGGTGCGGTTATGAATCAGTTCGGCCTGTGTGCCCTGCATCATACTTCGGTAAAAAGCTTCGGGTTGCGAAGGAGCACCGGCCACCACAAACCTGTATTCCGGAAACTGCACCGCGCATTGCAGCATAACCGGCAGTTTGGCTGTAATTTCCTGCTTACGGCTTCCGGGAAGCAAGGCTATAATAGGTTTACCGTTGTCGGCAACAGCCGGATCACGTGTAATTTGTGTGACCGCGTCAAGCAGCGGATGGCCCACAAAATGCACCGTATCGCGGTATCCGAACGAGGCATAAAAGTCTTTTTCAAAAGGTAAAATTGTAAGCACGGCATCGGTACCTGCCACAATTTTATGCACTCGCTTTTGTTTCCATGCCCAGATTTGCGGCGAAATATAATACACCACTTTTATGCCCAGCGCCTTTGCAAACGGGGCAATGCGCAGGTTAAAGCCGGGATAGTCAACCAGCACTAGCACATCGGGCTGCCACGCCGCAATATCATTTTTACAGGTATCAATATTCCGTAAAATGGTGCGCAGGTTCATCAGCACTTCAGTGAAACCCATAAAAGCCAGTTCGCGGTAATGTTTCACTATAGCACATCCCTGCGCGGCCATGAGATCGCCACCAAAACCACGAAACTGCGCCGCTTCGTCGCGCACCCGAATTTCACGCAACAGGTTGGAAGCATGCAAATCGCCCGAAGCCTCGCCGGCTATGATATAATACTTCATCGGCTTAGCTTAGAAATTTTCGATATACCACCCAACCCGCATACGCCATTGTGGCAAACATCACTCCGCGCGCACTCTGGTTGCGGTTTGTCCAGAGAAAAATAAAAAACACCGCCAGATTCGAAATCACACACAAACTCAATGCAGGCACCAGATTACGAAACCGCTCGAAATACTCAATGAATCCGGAAAATGAGGTCTGGCTGCTGTAAGTAAGCGCATAAAAAAGATAAAGCGTGATGAGTGGTGTAATCAAACCAACCGCAATACCGATGAGAATGTGATCGAAACGTTTCATGGTGTCAGGGTTTGATGAGCGGAACGGAATTCATGGCAGACAAACTGCCCAGGGCGGCATGCGCTGTAAGATCAAACTGAGCCGGCACAACTGACACATAGCCGTGATGCAGCGCCCATACATCAGTATCATCCGCATCGGGTTCAAAACTCTCAAAATGGCCGGTGAGCCAGAAATAAGTTCGTCCAGAAGGATCTGTACGCTCATCAAGGTCTTCAATCCATGAAGCACGGCCCTGACGGCATACTTTAACGCCTTTAATTTCGTCGATATGCAGTTTGGGGATATTTACATTCAGGCAAACGCCTTCGGGCAATCCGCGTTCAAGTACCTGCGCAATAATAGTTGCCGCTGCGGCTTTGGCGGCAGTAAAATCGGCTTCAATGGAATGATTGAGCAACGAAAAACCAACAGCCGGTATGCCTTCAATTGCAGCTTCAATTGCAGCCGACATGGTGCCTGAGTAAATAATATTGATGGAGTGATTGGCACCGTGGTTGATACCCGACACACAGAGATCGGGCATGCGCGGCAAGAGTTTATTCACAGCCATCTTCACACAATCAACCGGTGTGCCGCTGCAACTCCATGCTTCGGCACCGGCATGCGCATTTACTTTATCTACACGCAGTGTGGAATTAATGGTAATGGCATGCCCCATTCCCGACTGCGGTTTATCGGGCGCTACCACCACCACATCGCCAAACGAGCGGGCCACTTCCACCAGCGCGGCAATACCAGGCGCATAAATACCATCGTCGTTGGTAACAAGGATGAGCGGACGCTTTTGTGCTGTCATTTTACAAAAATAGGGAAAGCCCCACCATCCAAACCGGCCTGAATCAGGAGTAATGAAGAGCAGAATGTTGATAAGGGCAATGTACCGGCCGCCCATGCCGGGCATATCCGGCTGTGTAGATGATGCATGGCACGAACAGCGCACCCGGAAACCGCCCCGCCATTAACAGAATACCGGTACATTTGTGCGTGCAAAATTTCACCGTTTACAAATCTTCGGCCGGATCGGGTAAAACTTTTACACTGGTAAAGGAATACCTTAAACTGGCATTGGCCGACGAGGCCGATCCGCCGCAGGTGTACAAGCATATTCTGGCGGTGACATTTACCAATAAGGCCGCGGCAGAAATGAAACAGCGTATCATTTCGGCCCTCAAGGAATTGTCGCATGCACAGTCGGGCAAACCCTCTGCCATGGCTCAGGCGCTGGGCAGCGAACTCCTGCTCGACCCGTTTACACTGGCCGACAGGGCGCAACGTGTGCTAAAAGCAATTCTGCACAACTATACCGACTTTGCCATTGGTACCATTGATGCGTTTGTGCACAGGATTGTGCGCGCCTTTGCATTCGACCTGCACCTGCCTGTGAACTTTGAAGTGGAAACCGATGCTGACAAGCTGTTGCGGCAGGCGGTTGATCTGCTTATCGGCCGCATTGGCAGCGACGAACAGCTTACCGAAGTGCTCGTGCAGTTTGCCGAAGCCAAAACGGAAGAAGACCGCAACTGGCAAATTGAACAGGAGCTGCTCACTACGGCACGCCACCTGCTTGGTGAAGAAGGTGCTGCCAAAGCCGAGCGCCTGCGTAATCTTTCGCTGAACGACTTTCTCGGGTTCCGCGATACACTGCGGAAATCAACCGAAGCATTCAAAACCTTGATAAAACAAACAGCCGCAAAAGGTGTGCAGCACATTGAACTTTCGGGGATACCGGTTTCGGCATTTTATCACGGCAGCAGCGGAGTGCCCAAATGGTTCGACGATCTGGCCCAAGGTACGCTTGAAAAGCTGGCCGATTACAGCAGTTATGTAAAACATAGTTTCGAAGAAGACAAATGGTATTCGGCCAAAACGCCGGCGGCGCAAAAGGCGGCAATTGATGAACTGAAGCCGCAACTCAGCGAACTGTATGCAAAGCTGCTGGCCTTACGCGATAAGCATTACGGCACGTATTTAATACACACGCTGCTGCTGAAAAACATCTATGCCATTGCCGCACTCAACGAAATAGAAAAACTCATTTTCAGTTTCCGCGCCGATCAGAACATTGTACATATTTCTGAATTCAATCGGATTATTTCAAAAATTGTGTTTGCCGAGCCCGTGCCGTTTATTTACGAACGCCTGGGCGAACGCTACACCAATTACCTGATCGACGAGTTTCAGGATACATCGGTGCTGCAATGGCAAAACCTGCTTCCGCTCATTGACAATGCTTTGGGAGGAGGAAATTTCACGATGCTCGTGGGCGACGGGAAACAGGCTATTTACCGCTGGCGCGGCGGCGAAGTGGAACAGTTTGCCCGCCTGCCGTATGTGAAACAGGATGCCGAAAACGAAATTATTGCTGATCGCCAGCAAAGTTTAATACGCAACTATCGCGGGTTGCAGCTTGCCCGGAATTTCAGGAGTAAAACTGAAATTGTACAGTTTAACAATGCACTTTTCCGCTTGCTGGCGCAGGATTTAACGGCAGGCTATCAGGATATATACGATAAGTTAGAGCAGGAATCAGACACCGCCAACACAGGAGGCAGTGTGTGTATTGAGCGGCTTGTACCCGAAAAAGGCGACGACGAAAAAGAGCTTCATGTGCAGCGCACGCTTGAAAAAGTGCATGAATTACGCGCACAAGGCTGGGAATTGCAGGACATAGCCATACTCACCCGTACCAACAACGAAGGCTCGCGCATTGCGGCGGCACTGCTTGATGCAGGTTATCCGGTTATTTCGTCGGAGTCGTTGCTCATCAGCCGCTCGCCTGCCGTTGGCTTTGTGCTGGCGGTGCTGCGCATTATCGAACTTCCGTCTGACGCGATTGCGCGCACGCAAATGCTCGGATTCTTAGTAAATACCGGCCGTATTCACGGCACATTGCACAGCCTGCTGGAGGAAGCTGCAAAGGACGGACTCGCCGCATTACTGCAAAAGCATAACCTTATTTTCAACGAGCTGGTACTGGCACGCATGCCTTTGTATCAGCGTTGCGAAGAAATTATTCGCCGGTTCAGACTGGATAATGAACCAGATGCCTACCTGCTTTTTTTCCTCGATGAAGTGCTGAGTTTTGGAATGGGACGGGGCAATAATCCCGCCGATTTTCTGAACTGGTGGACAGATCGCAGCTACAAGGCTTCTGTGGTAGTGCCCGAAGGCATGAATGCCGTGCGCGTAATGACCATTCACAAATCAAAAGGACTGGAATTTCCGGTGGTAATTTTCCCGTTTGCCAATTGGAAATTCGAAACAAGCCGTAAGGATTTGTGGATTGATCTGGATGACGAGGCACTGCCCGGACTGGAAACTGCAGTGGTTTCTGTAAACGAAAGTTTGCTGCACACTTCTTATGCCGCGCAATATGAAGAAGAGCGCAACAAATCGCTGCTCGATCATTTGAATGTGCTGTATGTGGCGCTTACACGACCTGAACACCGGCTTTATGTTTTTACCGGACGCAGCGGCAAAGATGCAGGCACGGAACTGAAAACAGCGTCAGACTGCTTTGCGCGTTTTCTGACAGCCACCGGCGAAGATGCTGAAGAAACCGTGTATCTTCTCGGCGAAGAAACACCACCTTCGGGGCAGCAACGCAGGCCGGGCGAGTTTTTGAACACCGGCGCTGCAAAAGTTACCGACTGGACCGAGCGCATAAGCATACGTTCACATGCCCGTGAGCTTTGGACAGACGAGAAAGAGCAGCCGGGCGATAAACACAAGTTGCTGCGCCTGCTTCTCAGTCATTGCCGCACAGCTGACGATGTGCAGGATGCTGCCCGCCGACTTGTGCTTGAAGGCGTGGCGGAAGACACACAGGCCTTTCTGCTTGCGCATGAAGCCACTCAACTCATACGCCAACCCGCTTTGCAACCGTTTTTTGATGCCGCCAGCCCTATCAGCTCAAACGCCGAACTGCTGTTGCCTGCATCAGGCAGCATAAAGATTGACCGCGTAACCGACACCGGCGAAAAACTGCTGCTGCTGAATTTTGTTACAGGCATGCCCGCAAAACCGCGAAGAGAAATACTTTTGGCGGCAGCAGCATTGGAAAAGAAGAAAAAAACAGAAGCCTGGTTGTATTTTTTGCAGGACGGGAAGTTGTGTAAGGCCACAGAGGTCTGAGTATTTTCGGAATTATTCTGCATAAAAAACCGGTTCCTGCAAAAGCAGAAACCGGCAGCACACAGCAATCACAAATACACATCGGAAGGAATAAGGATTACTGGTGCATTGGGGTGACATGAACTATTTTTTGGCATAACGTATCACGTGCGATGTAATGTGAAAGTACCCGGGAAAAATTATTCATTTCACGAATTATCACTTCCTCTTTTGATTCGTTATTGCCAAAATAGGTTTGGGGAAAAAGCATGTTAATGGCTGCTTCAATTGCTAAGGGCGAAGAAGGTATTATACAAAACTCAATGCGGTTATCAGGAACACGCAAGTTCCGGTATGCCGCAAATACAGCCCCTTTGCACTCACAAATTATCTTCTTCCATTTTGACTGTGAAAAAAAATAATCAACTGCCGCAAGCGTATGATCGTGAATCGAATTGGAAACTAAAATGTGTAGTGATAACTGTTTAATGTTGGCGCCCAATGCATAATTCGGGAGGTTTTCTTTCAGATACACAACCAATGGCGAAACACAATTAATGTAATACTCATAGGCCAGCACACCCGATGAAAATTTACTCAAAGCCACATTATCCTGTTGTTTCAGAATCTGATTGCGAATAGTATTCACCACAGAAAGTAAGCTCAATCTGTCTTCATCAGCTGCACCGGTATTAAACTTTAAAACTACCACACCATCAAGATCAGATGGCAGTTTCACCTTTTCGTCGCAAATAAGAAATGTGAAATTGTATCCTTTAGCTCCGTCGAAAAGACCAAACTCATACAATACATTATCGCGTGTTGCTGAGTAAATTTCATTTCTGTATGCTAACTTATCATCGGCCGTAGCCACAAATATCCCGAAATCATAATAGTTCAGCGATCGTTGTAGAATTTGACTTACAGTTTCACCACTTCTGAACACGCCTTCGTTCCAAAGTGTGGCATCGAGTTCTGGTTTAAGTAATGTTTTTACTTTTTCGGCTGCTGCGAGCCCCTCTTTCGAGGATCCGATAAATATTTTTAGTGGCACCATAAATCAGAACATTCCTTTTTTCGACATTTTCCAATAAAGTTTCCCGGACAAGGTAAGTTCTGCGGCCCCGTTTCTCATGGCTGCCCAGTATAAGTCTTCTTCCGGCTCGCAAGGTTTAAGCAAACCGGCATCGCGGAGTTTTTTGAACACCTTAAACTTCTTCACGTTTTCAGGATTCATAAATTCTTTCTCCGTTTCCTCCCAGCTTTTATCCATTTTCACCTTCGAATCAGGTGTAATGAATAACTCAGGAAGCCGATGTAGTTCATTTATAGTCAACCGCGTATGTGCTTTCCGAATCAGATGCAACCGGTCTGTATGCGTTTTAAACTGCGGGCGTTGCTGCCAGGCACCAAGCATCTGATCGGCATAATTATATAAACTGGCAGCAGTAACCCGGCCAAGAATATCAGCAGCACCACCATTTAATCCATCACACAGTATTCCGGTAAAAAGCCCGCCATTGCTGTTTTCCCATGAAAGTTCCTTTGGGGAGCTTGAGGTAAGAATTGATAGGCCGGGAGAAAGCAGTGCATGTGGAATATCGAGAGATGAAAAGTTACCTAAATGACCGGCATAGCAGCAATCCAATATCAGTGTAACCTCTTTTATTTTTCGTTTGGCGAGGGCATCATTTGCCAGCGCAAGAAGTTCGGAAACGGGAAATCCCTCATTAAATTTTTCGGGATTCTGAGCCACAAGAAAACCTTCGAGATTATTCTCATAGCCATGTCCTGAAAAATAAAATAAAACACGGTCATCAGGTGTTCGGAACAGGTCGTGAATATTTTCTCTCAGTTTCCTTAATGTTACATTCGTAACGGGTGAAGTAATTAGTTTACAATCATAATTTATAGAACCATCATGATGACGACTCAGTAATTTATTCATTGCAATTGCATCAGGAACGCTTCCTTTAAGCGGTGAAGTGGCATAATCATTAATGCCAACAATTAAAGCACGGGCCATGAGTTTATGAATTAGTGTGGAAGCAAACATCATCAAAACACATTCATAATTTTTCCTCAGTTCCCACTATTTTAAATCCTTAGAACTATGGATTTATTAAAATTTAAGCTAATCCCATTTCCACAGCCTTACGTACAAGGCCAAGTGTACCTTTCACACCAAGTTTGGCAATCAGGTTGCGGCGGTGTGTTTCAACGGTGCTGGCGGCAATAAAAAGTTTTTCGGCAATTTCGGGAGTGGTACATTCTCGGGCAATAAGGCGTAAAATTTCCTCTTCACGCCGTGTGAGTTTCACGTTTTTTATTTCCTCTTTTTTCCTTTTGCTGCTGCGTATTACAGCCATAATTTCCTGACTGAAATAAATACGCCCTGCGGCAAGTTCCTTAATAGCCAGCACCAATTGTTCAGCACCTCTGGTTTTGAGAATGTAACCCGACACGCCCACATCAATCAGTTCATCCACATGTTCTGACTGATCGGAATACGTAACAATGAGAATGGGAATATCAGGAAATTCAATTCGCATGAGTTTGGCCACTTCAATGCCTGAAATTCCGGGCATACCAATATCAAGCACCAGTACATCGGGCATATGTGCTCTTACCAGAGGCAGCACTTCATTTCCGTTGTTTGCTTCGGCCACAATACTGATACTGTCGCCGGCAAGGCTTTTCAGTACATCATTGAGGCCATCAATAAACATTTTGTGATCGTCGGCAATAATTAAGCGTATCATAAGCGTTGGTTCAATGAACAGGAATATCAATTGACACGGATGTTCCGTGACCGGGTTGTGAATCGATGTGGAAAGTGGCGTTAATCTGTGTGGCACGGTTGCGCAAGCTGGTTAACCCAAGTCCTGAGCGCGACTGTGCTTTGGCTGTGTCAAAACCATTTCCATTGTCTTCCACCATAAGGTTAATATTTCCATTTTGGCGCTGAAGCTGAATTGTAACTTCCGACGCATTGGCATGACGCAAAATATTGGCCATGAGTTCGCGCACGATTTGATAAATATTAAACTCGGTAGCTCCGTCGAGCCTGCTGTTCAGGCCGTTTGCATGAAACTCCACCTGAAGTTTATTGAGGCCGTTAATGTTATTGCATAAATTCTCAATGGCTCTCACTAATCCGAAGGTTACCAGTTCGCCTTTATGCAAATCAGCCGCCACAAGCCGCACTTCTTCACAGGCCTCGTCGAGTATTGAATTGGCTTTTTTCAGTTTTTCAAGTTCTTCGGCCGACAGGCTTCCGGCCATATTTTCCATTAAGTTGTAATACAGTTTTGCGGTAGAAAGTTTAACACCGAGGCTATCGTGCAGATCCTGAGCAATTCGTTGCCGTTCTTTCTCTTGTGTTTCAAGCATGGTTTGAACGGCCAGTTGTTCCTGGTTGCTAAGCAGGTCTTCAATTTGCTTTTTGCTTTGCTGATTTCGTTTCTCTACAATCCGGTTTCGATACAATGCAAAAAGAAGGATGAGCAGTAAAATAATTATTACCGTCAGTGCAAGAACAATCAGATTAATTCGCTCGATGCGGGCTTTCTGATGGTCTCTTTCCTTTTCTAATAAAATTCGTTTTGCCTGCTCCTCCTTGTAAGCGATGGCAATTTCAGAGGCTTGCTGCGAAATATATTCAAGTGTATCGCGGAGTGCTCCTCCGCTTGCAGCATATCGAAAAGCCTCTGAATAGTTTTGCTTTCTGGCGTGAGCCTCGGAAAGGCAATCGCTAATTTTCTGAAGCAGAAACAAGTCTCTGATTGAAGCGGCTACTGAATCGGCTTTTACCAGATTTAAAATTGCCTCATCATATTTATTCTGCCTGATCAGCAACCGGCCAATATTAAAGTAGCAAAGCGAAAGCCCCTGTGCATAATTGGTTTTCTGATTAAACTCAAGCGATTTTCGTATATAGGCATCAGCCTGCGAATATTCCCCTTCTTTCTCGTAATACTGGCTGATATTGATCTGCACCACAGCTAATTTATTTTCGAGCTTTAAATCAGAATAAATCGAAATAGCTTTATTAAACGCATTTAAAGCAACAGTATCACGATTTTCCTTGAGGTAAATTCCGCCAAGATGGTTTAGTATTTCGGCCTGATATTTCTTGGTTTTAAATGTGTTGGCAATCAGCAGTGCTTCTTCAAACACACCAGCAGCACGGTTGTTTAAATTTTGTCGTTCATACACCTGCCCCATTCCCTGCAGGGCTTTAAACCGCATAAGGCTGTCGTTTATTCGCTCAGCAGTATCGAGTACCTGCTGATAGAATGATAATGCTTTGGGATAATTGGAACGTTTCAAATGAATATTTGCGGCTCCTACCAACGCCTGCACCATTTGCTCCTTTTTATCAGGCATTGTGCCCCATATCCGGGCAGCTTCATTGGTATAATGTAACGCAGAATCATAGCTGCCTCTGTTTTTCAGGATAACTGAAAGCATATATCGGTCTCGCGCCATGCCGTGCATGTACTTGGCATTATCATCAATTGCCTTTGCGTTACGGTAGTAATAAATTGCCGAATCGGTATTGCCGGTATTTTCAGCCAAACGCGCATACTGACAATAGGCATCGGCTTTGAGTAACCGGGTTTGTGGTGTGCCAGCCTGCGCAATTACCTGCCGAAGTATTTCGCGGCTCTTTGCCGGATCGCCCTCGCGCAACGCATAAGCACTATCAAGATTGCGGGCCAGTCTGGCTGAATCAGCAGAAACGGAAACAGCTGACGAAGGCTGATCAGACTGTGTACAGCCTGAAAGTGATACAATAAAGCTGCAAGGAATAAATAGAAGTATAAACAAGATAAATTGCATGGAAAAGAAATAATGTGGATATGGGAGTTCATACTTATGAACTCCCATAACAGATTGAATGGATCGTGAGGGCATTGGCTGCATTACACAAAAATGATGGGGCGAACCTGATCTTCATTATCGCCCTGACTCACCACCACATTTACGCTGGCAGAAGAAAGCAGTGTGCTGCCATCCTTTACCATTACATTAATTTCACGGGTGGTGCTGAAATCAATGGCTGTTACAGGAATCTGATGGTTTACAAGCGATGCCTGACGCAGCGCAGTGCTGTTTTGCGTTACATAAGCAGTAACTTCAACCGGATTAACTGTAAGATCGGCTGGCAGTGCGTAGGATTGCGCCACATAGCCCGATTTTGAAAACAGTGAGGTCAGGTAAAGGTAGTGTTCAGTACTACCATTTACAGCTTTAGTTACAAGCTGAATAACAGGGTTTTGCATTGACATTGTTGTACGTTTAATTGGTTTACCCAAAATTGAAACAACACCGTTTGTCAATAGTCCCAATTTTTTACGGTTTGCATATCCTCAGTTCAGAGGATTTTTAAAACCGACAAAAGACTGTTCGGGGGCATTCAATTAAAGCATTGAAATATATAAATCTCATTCAGCATAGTTCAGCGTCTGTTGATAAATCAGCCTGAATCAATAGAACTTCTACCCGTTACTTTTCCAGATCATTACAAAATCTTCCATAAAATAACCTTCACCAATATCAAAGTCGGCCACTTTATCAATCACAAACCCCAAACGGAAGTAGAAGTTTACCGACTTGTAATTCTTACGGTTAACCGTAAGTGTCCACTGCTTCAGTTCTGGAAAAAGCGCAGTTGTGGCTGCAAAAACAGCTTTTCCAAGTCCGCGTGCCTGCAAAGACGGATCAATATAAAATTTGTGCAGGAAATAATGCCCTTCCTCTTTTTGTGATACGGCAATGTAGCCTGCTTTTATTTCGCCCGCATAAATCAGGTAAAACAGTTGGCCTTCCTGCATTTGTTTAAGCAGCGCAGGTTCAGAATACATGTTACTGAGCATATAATCAACCTGCTTCTGACCGATAATTTGCGGGTAATGCTGCTGCCAGATGTGTGCCGCCAGTTTGGCTATGGAACTGGCATCGTGTGTGGTGGCTTCAATAAGTCTTACTTCATGCGGGCTCATACACAAAGATGGGTAATGCTGCACAAATAAAAAAGCTTCCGCAGCATCGCAATTCTGAGTAAGATTCAGAATTGCGATGCTGCGGAAGCTCAAAGGCACAACCTATTGCCGGATGAACTGTGGGTTTATTCGATCACGAGCGGCTGCTTTTCGCGCCCACCATCAGCATAATCCACTGCTAGTAAATAGTAGCCGGAAGAAAGGCCATTAAGTTCGATTGTAATTTTACCGGATGCGGCAGCACAGCTTACTGATTTTACAACTTTGCCCTGTGCATCGTAAATAGTAATGCTTTGCGGGTTTTCTCGGCCAGGTGTAATTTCAACACGGTCTTTTGCCGGATTGGGAAATACAAACAAGGTTTGTCCGGCTGGTGTGGTTTGGGCAAGCCGCTGATTAAAATCTCCGGCGTCAACCGAAGTACAATATACATTCATACAATCGGTAATTAAATTACCAAACGGATCGTACACACAACTTATAGCGGTAAGGCACACATTGTAGGTTCCGGGATTGCTGTATGTATGAAAAGTAACAGGCGTAAACGACTCGGTGCTTCCATCACCAAAATCCCATATATAATTGCATAATGTGCCGTTAGTCACGGTGATATCCTGCATAAATACATGGGAATAGCCTGATCCCATTGGCCAGAAGAACGCATTCACCTCGCAGTTTACCGAAGACGGATCGGTTGGGCAAACCGTTACCGGTTTACACACTTGCGTGGTGCAGGCCGGGCCACTTGAGGGTTGTGCCACAATAGTGAGACATACATTGTAGGTGCGTGAAGTAGTTGTAAGGAAAAGATGGCCGGGGTTTTGCTGATTAGAAGTAGTACCGTCGCCAAAATCCCAGTGCCACGAAACCACATTGGTGCCACCTGTATTGGTGCCACTGAAGGCAACCGGATTACAAAGTGAGGTAGTAAAATCGGGCTGTGCATTGCAAGGACAATTTACAGGTGCAATATTTACTGTTTGGGTAGCCATACAACTCTGCCTGAAATCACTGATATGCTTTACGGTAAGTGTATAGGTGCCGGCCAACTGTTCGGTGACATTTGGAATTGAAAAAGCCGAACCAAATTTACTGAATCCATTAGGGCCACTCCAGCTATATACATAATCATTACAACTCAACACAGGCGAGGCACTGAGATTAAGAACTCCTCCGCATTGGGGATTTGTGTTTCCGCTTATGCTAAATGCTGGTGGAGAAGAATTAATAGTGATCCGAACTTTTTGACCACCATCAGCACATATTTCACAGTTTTCATTGGGTAATACTATTAATGCCTCATACTCTTGTGTAGTACACGGACTAACAGTTACTACGGCTCCTTGCGTACTGCTAAGTCCAGGAGCGGGTGTCCATTTCACAATTGCATTTGGTGGAAGATTATTTACAGTAAGTGTAGCAGACTGACACCAGGTTATATTGTTTGTGCTGGCTGTAATAAATGCGCCGGATAAGGTGGAACTAATTTCATTTACTACTACTTTATCCACCTGAATTTCCAACTGATTCATATTGTTTCCCAGGTTTCCGTCGCCGCGTGAAGGATAAATCCATAAGCGATTATAGTTTGATGAAGCCTGAAACTGATACGATACCAGTGTCCAGCTGGGGTAGCTTACCGAGGAAGATGCAATTATCTGCGAGGAAACAGATGGAATGGCATAATTGGCATTGGAGGACGGTGGGGAGTAAACAGGCAGATTATTGGCTGCTTTCACATTCATTCGTCCGTTTGTCTGATTGCCAAAATTGCCATTGTTTTTTACCCAGAAACATACCTGATACTTTTTTCCATTCTCGAAATTGTAACACGTATGTATTCCTTCCCCGATTCCCTCCGCAGCCCACATCCATACCGAACGCTGATTGTTATCTGGAGGGCAATCGGTATTAAATAAAGAGGGATTGCCATGTGATACAAACCATTTATCTACAGTGAGGCTTGGGGAGTTCATCTGGTTCATATTACCGGGTGCAGATATAGACGAGAACCCTCCGTTTTCTATACATGTGCAGCCTTGCGCGCTTGCCTTTTGTGAACCGGCGCTGAGAAAAAGAATCAACAATGCACTTATTGCTGACTTTCTCTGAAAGAAATTATTTGTTTTCATAATAATGTGTTTTTGATGAGAAAAATGAAGCGCGCTTTTGCTTATTCAATATTAAAGTATATGAATAATAAATAGTATTAACTCGTGTTAATTATCCGAAATCATTACTAATTTTAGTTTAACACATACCTGAAACACTTTTTACAGGTCTGATATAAATAAAAAACTCCCGCAGCACCCGTTTTCCTGAATTCGGTTCAGAATAACGGTTCCGCAGAAGCCGAAAAACGCTAACAGGCTCTAAAGGCTTTTCACGGTTAAATCAGCACTGAGGAGTTTGCTGTTTACCGTTTTAGAGTATAAATGTTGTTTTTATTACATCAGCAATATTCGGACAATAGCGGCTCCTCCCATAAAAAGCGAACCTAAAAAAGAAGCTATCATAATGAGCCAACTGAATACAAGAAACAAAACGGATAATCCACTTCCTCCTGTTACGGCTTTGTTGTTTACCTCTTTAACTTCATTAACTACTGATGATGTTCTTTTGATGCCTGCAATGGAAAAAATTAATGCGCTGAGAAATGCAATAAAGGAAATAACTGTAAGCCCAACAAGTAAATAGGTACCAATAGTCAGAATCATTAATACAACGGCAAGTACAAACAGCGTAATGGAAAGCATAAAGTATATTTGCGACCATTTCCGGTTTTCTTCCAGCGAGGCCTTCTTTGCTTTTGAGCGTTCGGGCTTAACAATAAAAGTATCGGCAGGTATTCGCCGTTGAGCTTCTGTAACAAGCTGAACAGTTGTGATTGCATCTTGCTGTGCAGGCTGTATCGTTTCATTGGCCGGTTTGAGGCCATCAGAAGCCGGATAATCAACCACGGCAGTCGTATCGGGAATACCGATATTTTCACTTGTTGTTTTGCAATCCTGCGCAGTGGCATTTGCCGGAATGTTTTGCTGCACATTATTGTGGTTTCCACCAGACTCGGTTGTTGAAATATACCAGCCTTTGCGGTAGCGACGCTTTTCAATATGATTCATGCTACAGCTACCGAGCATTAACGTAAACAGGATGAGTAATGACAGCGCTTTCATTTCTTCAATTATTTAATTCCTTTTGATGATCCAATATACACCAAAATCCCTATACACATAAGACATTGAACAGCTA
This sequence comes from Bacteroidota bacterium, assembly GCA_020402865.1. NCBI lineage: Bacteria > Pseudomonadati > Bacteroidota > Bacteroidota bacterium. The sequence goes on from JADBYT010000021.1 coordinate 49,579, forward strand.
AACAAATAAATAATGTCAGGAAAAACCGAATCGGAAACTGTGAATAGATGTAGCCGACACCAATAAGCTGTATGAGTTGAATAAACGATAACACAATTAACATATACGAAAGTGCACGAAACTGGCTACCGTTGAAGGAAAACTGTTTCAAACTGAATTTTATCCTTTTCATTTTCCTGATGTTCTACTTTTTTCGCATTGCGGTGGCCGGGTAATATGCCACATTATTAATTTTTACCCGGCCACGTTGTCTGGCTGATGAGGTTATCAGACTTCCCTGAACAGTGTTGTAATCAGGTAATGAATTGCATTGCCTGCAGATTCAGTTTTATGAGATGCTCGTTTCTCAAACAAATTCGCTGAGAATAATAAATGGCATTAACACCAATAGCACAAGAAACACAGCTACCATCACAGCGCCAAGTGCGATCATTGCCACCAGCGAACCTCTCAGGTTACGTGCGGCTTTTTCGGGTGTGTGCGTACCACGATGACGCTGTACAAGATCAATAATACCTGCTATTAACAGTGCAAGACCCAATAAAAACGAAAAGAACCATAAAAACGGGGTAGCCAATAATAGAAAGAAGGTAACCACAGTAATTAACACCAAACCAACAGCTATTTTCACTGCCGGATGAATACTTGCCGCAATATTCCGGGTTTCGTCGAGCGTAGGAATATGCGGATATCTGTTCACCGGCATTTTCGACGATAGAATGCTGCGTTTACTTTCCTCTGCCTGCACTTGTTTTGTGTCTGAAACATTTCGATTATTATTCTCTGTTTTGGCTGTTTGGTTGTCTGAACCCGCCTGTGGAGGCATACAGCTGTTCTGTTCACAAGCAGTTGCTGAATCCGTATTTTCAGCGATGATATTTTCCGATGCCGTAACGGTTTTTACCAATGCTTCCGTTGCAGCCGTTTTTTCGTCGGAATTAATATCCGTAATTGCAGTGTTGGGTGAAACTTTTTCACTGACCTTGCTGCGGTTAGTATTGCTTACATACCAGCCTTTACGGTACTTGCGCTGTTCGATATGCAACGAGCTGCAGCTGCTGAGAAAAAATGTGATAATAAAAAGTGCGAGAAAATTTTTCATTGTTTTAGCTTGTTAAGTGAAATTTATAGAACAAATGGAAATGTTATTTAGGGGATGATTTGGTGAATCAGTAATTTATTGGGGGTGCAGGTAAACTTCCCGGAACAGTATAGTGAGGGATTTCCGGGGTTGAGTTATGCCAGCCGCTTTGCAACCAGAGCCGCCATGCTTTCTGCCGTTCGTCAGCACCACGCACAAGCAGGGTGTGCATATCATTGGCTGTAATCCGGCTGAACCAGAAGCAGATGAGTAAACTGAGTTTACAAAGCGGCCAGGCGTGACTAAAAAGTAAACGACGCATCTTGGTAGTCAGGTTAGCTTCTGTTGCGTGCGTTGTAGCCTATCGAAAGTCCGAAACGCCAGCCGCTGCGGGCCGGAATGGCATATATATTTACCGGCACGTTCACATTACCTGTGCGGAACGATTTACCCATGGCAAATACAAACGACGAATGCAGCATTACATCGCCCCTGCTGTCGAGACGGGAGATGTAATCGGGTTGCGTCAATTGCTGGTTGGCGGGCTCAGCATTCCATTCGTTTTTAGTAATCCAGTTTCCGCTGGCATCATAAAATCCATCGTTTACGGTAATTAGATTAAGCGAAGGGCCAAAGGCAAACTCCCAGCCGCTTTTGCTGCCGCGTAAACCGTTCATAATGGTGAAACTGGGTATAAACAAACCCTGATCGAGACCGGTAATCATGGGAATGAATTCGAACAGCGCCTGAAAATTACCGGCAGTGAGATATTGCTTCTCAAACTGATAGCCAAACTGAAACATATAAGGCACCGCATTAAAGCCACCTTGCGCTTTGGGCAGGCCAAGTATATGTGCTGTTTCACCTGTAAACAGGGTGGCGCCCATGCGAGGCCCGTCGAGACGTAGTTTTTCGGTTTTGGGTGAGCGCGAACGCATTTCATAAGCTCCCGGCTTTTGCAGCTGTGCAATTACCAGTTCTTCTACCGGGCGATTAAACATGCTGCGCAGCATTACCGTAGTCATGGTTTGTATTTCATTCGGATCATAAATAAATTCCATCACTTTGGTGCGTTCCACTGTTTCGGTGGGCACATCAATAAACTGAAGTGTATAAACCAGCTGATCGCCCAAACGCTCAATATTGCCTGTAATCATTTTCTGTACACCCAATGCCTTACCAGCCTCTACCACGCACAGGCGTCCAAAACACTCGTCGGTTTTAAGGCCGGCTTTTTGAAGCAGTGTTTGCATTTCATAACGGTCGAGTACATTAAACGTATCCAGTTTCTGCACTTCAAGCCTGACCATGCTGCCCATTTGTTCGTCTTTAAATTCGGGCAGATTGGAGTCGATATGCATCACGCCCGCCTTTATGCGCGATGACTGGGCCTGCAGCGGCTCCGTTTGAAAAAACAGAAAGGCCGCAAAAACAAGTGCTTTGTGAAATACCCGTGAAATAGTATGATTAATGTGTGTTTTCATTTTACAGTTCGTTTGTTTGAACAAGGCAAAACTAAATTGACACATCAACGCTATGAAACGGCTGTTTGCGTTAACCCGGTTGCATGCTGGCGTTAATCGCTTTTTTGGGAAACTGCACAATGATTTTGCACTGCTCTTTTGCAATTATTGCAAATACCCTGCTTACTCTTGCACGAATCCCTTGAAAAAATTGAATAACTACGGGTTTCAACCAAAAGAATTTTTTGGTGTACGAATATTGTCCTGTCCGAAAACTTAAGTTTGCTCAAAAGTCTGCCCATTCACTAACACATACCGCTGAGTTAAGAAAACAAACAATATATTTATACCAGATCACCCGCTCAGAACCCTCAAGAATGGAAATTAACCGGCGATTTTTCCTGAAAAAAACTGTATTCACAGGAGCTTTATTGGCATCGGGCATAAAACTTTCGGCCAAAGAAGCAGATACGGAAGTTCAGGGCGACGATTTATGGGCTTCACTACGTGACGAATTTTACCTTCGCAAAGACCGTATTTATTTTAACACCGGAAGCCTGGGGCCAAGTCCGAAAGTAGTGGTAAAAACGCTTAATGAGCTTACGATTGAATTAGAAACAGCTGGCGAAATCAGGCATGAGCTTACTCTTGAAACCAATAAAAAATTAGCTGCATTTCTTAACTGCGACTTTCACGAAATTGCCGTAACCCGCAACGCTACCGAAAGTTTAAACAGCATAGCCCGCTCATTGCCACTCGCTGAAGGCGATGAAGTAATTATGACCAAAGACGAACATGTGGGCGGATCGCAGATTTGGGTGGCACTGATGAAAGAAAAAGGGATCCGCATCAAACTTATCGACCTCGATTATTCGGGCGAGAAAAATCTTGAGCTTTTCCGAAACAGCATTTCAAGCCGCACCAAAGTGGTGATGTTTTCACATGTAACCTGCACCACCGGTATGGTACTGCCGGCTAAGGAAATTGTGGAATTGTGCCGGTCGAAGAATATTTACTCCTGTGTGGACGGCGCACAGGCCGTGGGAATGATTGATGTAAATCTGAAAGAGATTAATCCCGATTTTTATGCAGGAAGTGGTCATAAATGGCTGCTTGGCCCGAAAGGAACCGGAATATTATATATCAATAAAGAATTACTTCCCAAACTTAATCCTGTATATGCCGGCGCAAATTCCGATGAAAAATTTAATCTGTTAACGCAAGAACTTGAGTTTACCCGAACAGCTCAACGCGAAGAATACGGCACACGCAATACCGCATTAACCCTGGCTTTTGGCAAAAGTATTGATTTTATTATGCAAACAGGTCTTCCCAATATTGTGCAACGAACAAATTATCTGGCCAGTCTGCTGAAGACCGAACTGCAAAAAAACAAACAGGTTGAGCTGTTAACGCCACTTAATCATCAGTATGCAGGTGCAATTGTTACTTTCCGTATTAAAGGAAAAGATTACATGCAAATAATCAATCAGCTGCAGCAAGAGTTTTCATTTCGTGTACGGGGTATCTATGAGAATAAATTAAATGCCATTCGTATTTGCTGCTCCGTGGTGAATATGGATGATGAAGTAATGAAGCTTGTAAAAGCGATTGAAAAACTATCGCAATGAGTAGTGATTGAATAAGAAACTATTGATTGCCCGATTTTAACACCCGGTGCGAATCCGCATCGTTTTTTTTGCGATTTTTGCAACTATACACTTCGTGTATTTGCAAGATTTGCAGAAATCATACTCCTCTAAACCGGCATTAGCCGGAAAACAGATCATGCCAACTTCGTCAGACCGTACTGTTCAGCTCAATTTTATTCAGCGACTCAAAGAGTCGCTTCCCCCGTCGCGCTCATTTGTTGACGAACTGGCCGATATTCTGGATGTAAGTCCCGACAGTGCTTACCGCCGCATCCGTGGTGAAACGGCGCTTTCGCTGGATGAGGTAGCCTTGCTGTGCGCGCATTTCCGGATTGCGCCTGATTTGCAACCTCCGGGAGCATCGGGCAATACGGTTACCTTCAGCTATCATCATCTGGCTGATAACACGCTCAATTTCGAGCAGTATCTTTCGAATATTGCCAGCGATCTGAAACGGATCAAGGCTTCGGCTAAATCAGAAATTATCTTTGCGGCCGAAGATGTGCCAATTTTCCATCATTTTCAGTTTCCGCTGCTCTCAGCCTTCAAGGTCTTTTACTGGAGCCGTTCTATTTTGAATACGCCACAGCTTGATGGCGCCCGGTTTAATCCGGCACTTATCAGCGAAGAAATGATTGCCAAAGTGCGTGAGATATACAATATCTATCTCGAAATTCCATCCATCGAAATCTGGTCGGAAGATACGCTCAACAGTACGGTAAAACAGGTAGAATATTACTGGGAATCAGGATTGTTTGCCAGCAAGGAAGATGCACTGAATGTATTGAATGATGTAGAACTGATGGTTGCCGGCATTGAAAAACAGGCCGCACACAGTACGAAGTTTCAGGGCGATGTGCCACCGGCTGCCTCGCAGCAAAATTATACGCTCTATTGCAGCGAACTGATGATTGGCAACAACTGCATTCTGGTGCGTTTTGGCAACAACAGTGTGTCATACATCTCCTACAACACCTTCAATTCAATGACCACTACCAACCCGGCGTTTAATGAAGAAACCGATCGCTGGCTGCGCAACCTGATCCGAAAATCAATTCCAATCAGCGGTGTTTCCGAAAAACAACGTTTCCGCTTCTTCCGCATGATGAATGATAAAATTGCGAAGATGCGCGAAAAGATTTCGGCCGGGTAATAGACAAGTATTTACCGTATCAGCACCACATGTCCGAGGCGTGTTTGCGGTGCATTGCCCGTGCAGGTACTCTTGTACGAAAGCCTGTACACATACACCTCATTTTGCGCCATATTAGTTGCGTATGCGCCATCCCAGCCTGCGGGATCAAACGTTTCAAAAATCAAATCGCCCCAGCGGTTGAAAATAAGCAGGTGATATTCAGTAAGCCCTTCCACTGTGCCGGTAAAGCGGTCGTTAAGGCCATCGCCATTGGGTGTAAAGCTGTTGGGCATAAACAGCATGGCCTCGCCCAAACTGCCGGTTACCAGAATACTGTCGCGCAGCGTACAGGGCCCCGTGTTTAGCGTAACTGAATAGTTGCCGGGGGTGGTTACTAATATGGTTTGTGTGGTATCTCCCGTATTCCAGAGGTGAGCCGCACCGGGATATCCGGCATCAAGTGTAATTCCGTTCAGTGTGCCGCATAGCGATGCATCCGGTCCGAGATTTACAGGCCTTGTTATGTTTACCTGTATGCTGTCGGCATCAGAGCAGTTTCCTGACACGGTTACGTTTACGGCGTAAAGGCCTGTACTGTCTGCAAGCAGTGTTTGGGTTACATCACCCGTGTTCCAGTTCCATGCGGCACCCGGGTTTTGTGCATCGAGCAAGAGTGTGGCTCCGGGACAAAGTACAGTATCATTTCCAAGATTTACAACCGGCAACGGAATTAAGGTAAGCTGCATGGTGCTGCTCAGTGAACAGGGTGGTACAATTACAGTTACCGTATAAAAACCACCGGTGTTTACAGTAATGCTTGCTGTGGTGTCACCGGTACTCCATATATAATGCTGGCCGGGAACACCGGCATTAAGTGTGGTGCTTTGTCCTGCGCAAATGCTGGTATCGCCAAGTGCGGGAGCCACCGGAAATGTAAGTTGCACGGTATCGGAAGCAATACAGTTTGCAACCGAAACCGTTACACTATATACACCATTGCTTCCCGGCGATATGGTTTGTGTGGTGGCTCCGGTGCTCCAACTGTAATTAAACCCCGGATTGCCCGCATCGAGTAAATACGTTTGCTGCGGCGGACAAATTACCGTATCGCTGCCCAAATCAACCACCGGCTGAGGATGAACGGTTATAACCACCTGATGCGTATCACGCCACACCTCGCAACGTGAAGAGTCGAATGCGACAAGTGTGGCTGTGTAAGTTCCCGGCTGAGCATAAACCCAGCCCACAGCCGCTGCCGACGAGGTATCGGCTAATGTTGCCTGATCGCCAAAGTCCCAGCTGAGGCGTCCGCTTAACCCGCAAAGGCCGGTTGATGAAAGCGCAAAGTGTACCGTATCTCCCAAACAAACAACGGTATCACAGCTAAACCCGGCACTGGGCGGACTTGGCGTAAAACGCCATAACTCGTCACTGGTATTTGAAAATCCACCATAAACCCAGAAATTTCCATCGTAGTCAACCCAGCCTACCCCACCCATATGAACGCCGGGTAACACATTGGGGCCTGGCACCTGATAGGTACCATACACACGTTGTCCGGTAAAATCTTCGTGAAGCAATGTCCATTGATTGGTGGCTACGTTATAGCGGTATAGCGTTAAATGTGGCGACAAAGGCCCCGGATTGCCGCCAAACGTATAAAACAAATCGCAATCAGGTTTATTCCCATTCAAGTGCCATTCCGAATCTCTCACCGGGTAATCAGTTGCCGAGGGTACACAAATACCACCGGACAGCGGCGTGGGATATACTTGTTGCGCTCCCTGTATTCCCGAAACCCAAGTCCATTCGTTTGTCTGATAATTATACTTCCACATATCATAATACGCCCCGCCTACTGCGGCATATTCCCCATTACCATAGAGATAAAATTCATCTGCCGTTGATTGCCAGTTGATATATACATTTCTTGTTCCGGGTGTGTTGGCTGCTGAAGGAACATTCTGAGTACCATACACCGGAGCCACATAACCAACACCCGGATTTCCTTTCACCCATTTCCATTGATTCAATTGCGTATCGTAAGTCCAGACTACATCAGACGCGCCTGAAACATTAACCCCTGCTCCACCAAAAAACCATAAGTTCCCGAGTGAATCGCCCCAACCACAATGGTGTTCGGTTAAAGACTGAGGCAATGTTGTGGGCGTAAACACATTTTGCGGCCCCGGATTACCGTTGGGCATACTTCCCAAACCCGGTCCGTTCATCCATGCCCACTGATAAATACTCACGTCGAATTTCCATAAATTCTGACTGCCATTCCCTTCCAGAAGCCAGAAATTACCATCTTTATCAATAAACTCAGTACTTCCGAAATTTACCGGACAAGGATAATAGGCAGGTGAAAATACCCCTTGCGACACATACGTACCTGCATAAGGAAATACGCCCCACATAGGCCCGTTCATCCATACCCACATACCCAGCGATATATCATACATCCACATGTCAGCAAAGGCACATACTCCGAATTGCGGATCCTGGCTTACACCTCCGTGAAGCCATAAGTTGCCCTGATGATCAGTCCAACGTGCCGCCTGATAACGAGAGCCAGGTGTATTGGTTGGAGAAGGAAGCCCCATTACTCCATAACTGGCCATCGCATTTGAGGGTTGATTTCCCTTCATCCATGTCCACTCTCCGCCCGACTGCGCAAAAACACTTCCGCATCCGATTGAGAGTATGCATAACAGCATACAAAAACTATATCGTATTCTATTCATGCAAAATAAATTTGAATTACCTCTCAAATCTATTCCGATAAATTGATCTAATTTGTTTAGCAATTTTGCACTAAACAAAATTTTAAAAAACTGATTATCTGTTAGATAAAATGAAATTAATTAGTTTTATCGTAATATAATAGTTATCATCAACAACTAAATCAATTAAATCAGTAAAATGGTAATATTAAATAAATCAGAGCCTCGTGTGTGAGGCTTTTTGTATTTCATCCTTTGATTTTGTAATGGCTCATTTTCCTCATCTTGCATTGGTATTTTTTGTCGATACTTGGAGAGGATCGACAAAAAATACCAACGATGAGGTGCCCCAAAGACACAAAATTATTAGTAAGTAGTTCCCAAACAGGTTCTCAGTGATACACTACTATTTTACGCACAGCCCTTGCGCCGTTATACTCTACTTCACAGCTATACACTCCGGCCGGCAAGGTACTTACATCAATATTCCGCACCTGTATTCCGGGAGAACATACAGAGCTTTCAGTAAAGACTGTTTTACCGGTAATATCGCGCAATGTAATTATGGCCTGCGCAGCCTGTAAGACAGTAAATGAAATTGCTGTGGTTTGCGAAGCCGGATTGGGAGAACAGCTAAGCTGTATTTCATTGCCCGTAATTTCTTCCAGACCAACCGTTGAGATCAATTCAAATCCGTCTATTGCCCAACCATCATCGGCAGGGTAAATTACACCCGGATCTGATACCAGTGCAAAGCGGAACTGCACAGGTTGCGGATTACCATTGAGAAAGGTTAGATTATACTCAGACTGAATGTAGGAAGTTTGCAAGCCTGACCAGCCGGGTGTATTTGAGGCAAAAATAAATGATTGATTATACCACATTACACCAGCCTGATCGTTAAAGACGCCGAGATGAATCCAGTTGGCTCCGGCATCGGTACTGTATTCGATATAGCAGCCATCGCCACCGGTATCTGTTGAAAATGCATGCCAGAATTTCAGGCGCACATAACTGTTGCCGGAAAAATCAAAGAATGGCGAGTAGAGATATTCTTTAGCATCCGGCTGGTATGCGCCGCCAAGATTAACCTCCCAAGCATTGGGTGCCGAATGCGCATTAAGAATTTGAGGGGCAAGCGGTGTGCCCAGCTGCCATGAGGGTGAAAATGAATTCTGAGGCGTGAAAAACGTCGAAGGCCCGTCGAAATTATCCGAAAACGGAAGCGGTAGTACCGGTAAGCCCGCAGTTGTAACACAGGCTGTATCGTTACTAAGATTTCCATCAGTTAACAGTGAAGTCCAGGCACAAATGGTATATGCACCTGCGGGTACAGTAAAAGGCACGGTAAAAGTAAATACCGCTGAGGTGTTTGGCGCCAGTGAACCTGTCCAGGTTTGCACCACAGGTACTGACGATCCGATCTGATACTGTACCGGAATTGATGTAAGGGTATTAGCACCGTTATTACGCAGTTTTACTTTCACTGTATGCTGGCTGCCTGCTACAAATGGTGCGGTTGGATCGGTTATCGCCTCCACCATGGCATCTTGCGGATATATTTCAAAAATGCGCACATTATCAAGCAGCACACCGGAACTGCTTGATAAGAAATTATCCCCAACCTTCGCTTCAAAATCAATCGCTATTGAAGCCGCTGGAAGAAACGGTGTAAGGTCAAAGCGGTAGGTAGTCAACATAGAAGCCGATTGTGATTGCAAATGCGGCGAAATCATAACCCCGTTTACCAAAACCCTGAAATACGAGGCCCCGGTCCACGGGTTCGAACTCAAAAAATTATCAAACTCAAGCGCCAGACTGCTATAACCTGTGGAATTAACAATTAACCGAAGATTTGAACGAAAGTCACGGTTTACCGATGGCAGCCAGATATAATTGGGTGAGTTCACAAGCGTGTCTGTCAAAAAATTCCATGTTGTACCTGTTTGTGCATCAAACAAAGCCCCCTGACTACCTGTAATTGCCGCAAAAGGCGATTGGTTTACCTGCCCCCAGGTTGTGTTTGTGACACAAAAATCATTATACGCTGCCGTTGTCTCGAAACCATTAAAATAAGGGACTGATACAGCTGATTTTGCGTTAAAAATAAACCTGAGTGTGTCGTTGGCCGAATAGCCATCGTTAACAAGCGACGTATAAAGTGTAATGGTATGAGTACCCGGACTAATATTAACAGGAGTAAGAAACGAATATACCGCAGTTTGTGCGGGAAGAAGTGAACCTGAAAACTGTTCGGTAACCGGCGCATTGTTATCGAGCTGATAGGAAACCGCTACTGGCCCGTTAATATTCAGCCCTCCGGCATTAAACAACCGCACGTCAATTGTATTTGAACCTGATGGCACACAATTACTCACATCAGGAGCTTCCAGCACACGCATTTGTATATCCTGCGCAAAGGGTAAACTAATCTGAAAGTCATCAATCGAATACCCATCTAAACCGGTTATCGGATCAGACACAAATACAAATCTGAATTGTACAGCATTCGGCATAGAATTAAAACTGCTTAACTGATATTCCGAATACACCCATCCATTACTTTGACCAGACCATGCCGAGGAGTTATTGGCATAAATTGAAATATCGGTGTACCAGTTTACCGCGTTCGGATCGGTCGGTGTGCCCAGCAGGTGCCAGGTGCTTCCGTTGTCTGTGGTGTATTCAATATACATCCCGTCAAGCCCCTGTTCAGTATTATAATTATGCCAGAAACTCATACGCGCATTCACGGTTTGCGAAAAGTCGAACACCGGTGTGTACAACTCAGCGCGGGAAGACGACGCATATCCGGTTATCAAATTGATATCCCACGCATTTAGTCCTGAATTTGCTCCGGTGGTTAGTCCAAACGCCGGGGCGCCATACTGCCAAACAGACATGCCATTTACCACCTGCTCTGTCCAGAGCAGGTTATTTACTTCAAAATCATCCATAAACGGAGGCATCAAAGGTGCAGTAGCAATAAATGGTCTGCATCCGGCAGAAGGCTGAACAGCGGTATTCGCCATTAACGATCCATCCACAGCCATTATATAATAACAAACGGTATCAGTAAAATTTACGGATGGAATATTTCCCACCCAGGTATTTCCCGAAGTATTATTCATGCCTGCAACCTGCTGGGGGCCTCCGTTTACAGTGTAATAGACATAAGCCGTATCCACTCCGCTTGTATCTGTAATTTCAGCGGTTATGGGAAATGGACCTGATGAATACACACTATTCAGAAACAACGGAATTTGGTAGGAAATTACAGGCGGAGTAATTTCAGACAGGGCGCCGGTAACTTTAATATTGTCAAGCAACCAGCCGTATGCCGCTCCCGGGCCGTTGCCATTTCCGTCACTTAGTTTAAAGCGGATTAAAACACCAGCCGCATTTGCGCAAAGGGCCGATAAATCAAATGTTTCATGTTTCCACCATGTATTCGAAGGTGCTGTGGCGTCTTGATTAAATAGCCAGTCGGGATAAGATGCCGAACAGAAACGATTATTGATTGCACCAAATATTCCTGCCCCCAAATAATGAGCACTGGTTACTGCCTGCCAGGTATTACCATTGTTATTGGATACTTCTATACGTGCATTATCCAGAAACTGAATTTTACAGATCTGATCAAACTCCAGAAATACATAGGGGCTGCCCAGTGTACTGAATGAAATTGTGGTAAGCCTTGAAGAATCATTAAGAGCAACCTGATTACGATAACTCAGCAAACCACCAGCCTGATATACTGCGTTGGAACTCCATACCGGATTGCCGGACGAGGCCACAGAATCTGCCGTTTCAAAATCTTCGTGAAAGACGGTTGTCTGTGCCATTAATAGGCTACAAGCGCATAGGGCTAAAACAAGAAGCGTAATTTTTTTTTGCATTTTCAATCTGTGAATTAATTTAATGTATGGCTGATTCTTTTTGTCATTACCGCATTAGCAATACATGCCCAAGCCTCATCTGTACGGCATTTCCGGTACAGCTGCTTTTATAAGAAAGCCGGTACACGTAAACCTCGTTTTCGGCCAGCTTATTGGCATATTTTCCATCCCATCCCATCGGATTCCTTGTTTCAAAAATGAGTTCACCCCAGCGGTTGAATACCATTAAATGAAATTCGGTGATACCGTCGCCCACTGGCGCAAACCAATCATTCAGCCCGTCGCCGTTGGGTGTAAAAGTGTTTGGCACAAACACAATAGCTTCGCCAAGGTTACCGGCAACCGTAATAGTATCTGTTTGCGTACAGGAACCACTAACTGTAGTTACCCAATACTGTCCGGGCTGCGTAACCGTAATTGTGCGGGATGTGTCGCCTGTATTCCATAAATAGAATGTGGCATTACTATCTGCCTGAAGGACTATCCCGTTAAGCTGTCCGCAAAGTGATACATCTGGTCCTAAGCTTAATTGCCCTGCTACTTGTAAGTTGATACTGTCGCTGCTGAAACAGTTTCCGGGTTGGGAGATTACAGTTACCCCATAAATTCCACCGCTGTTTACCAGTAACGTTTGCGTGTTGGCGCCGGTATTCCAGTTCCACACAGCACCGGAATTCTGCGCATCAAGCAGCAAGGTGCTGCCAGGACACAGTATCGTATCCGCCCCCAGGTTTACAACGGGCAACGGATTAACAATAAGCTGCATACTGCTCATGAGCGTACAGGGCGGATGTATGACTGTAACAGAATAAATTCCGGATGCAGTTACCGTAATTGCTGCAGTAGTATCTCCCGTACTCCAGATATACTGACCGGGTACGCCTGCATTAAGTGTAATACTTTGCCCCGCACAAATACTGGTATCCGTAAACACTGGTGCGGCAGTAAATGTGAGCTGCACCGTATCGCTGGCCGAACAAGATGCCGCTGATACAGTAACGCTGTACACACCACTGCTGCCCGGCGAAATGGTTTGCGTAGTGGCACCAGTACTCCAGCTGTAAGTAAAACCGGGATTGCCGGCATCGAGCAAATAATTTTGCTGTGGCGGACAAAGTACGGTATCACTTCCCAAATCAACTACAGGCTGCGGGTACACCGTAATTACAACCTGATGCGTATCGCCCCAAATATCGCAGCGTGTTGAATCAAATGCAATCAACGTTGCGGTGTATGTTCCGGGTTGCGCATACACCCACCCGATAGCTGCTGCTGAGGAGGTATCAGTAGTAACGGATGGATCGCCAAAATCCCAATGCAAACTACCGGTTAAACCACACAAACCGGTTAAGGAAAGTGCAAAATGCACGGTATCGCCAAGGCAAACTGCAGTGTCGCACGTAAAATCGGCCTGAGGAATTGTGGGAATGAATCGCCATAACTCATTACTTCCATTATACATTCCTCCATATACCCAGTAATTCCCGTTGTTATCTACCCACGCCACGCCGCCCCAATGTTCGCCCGGCATTACATTCGGCCCAGGTACCTGATAAGTACCATAAACCCGCTGTCCGGTAAGATCCTCAAAAAGTAATGTCCACTTATTGGTAGCTGCATTATACCGGTACAGTGTGAGGTGTGTGGTTATCAAATTGGCTTCACCGCCATAGGTATAAAACAAATCACAATTGAGTTTATTGGCATTCAGATGCGACTCAAGACTACGCACCGGAAAATCGGTAGCTGAGGGGACACAGATGCCACTTGTTTGCTGATTGGGCAAAGTAAACTGCGGCCCCTGAATTCCCGAAACCCAGGTCCACTCGCCCGTTCCAATATTGTATTTCCATAAATCAAGAAAATCAGCTCCGCAAAAACCGCCGTGTCCGTATATGTATAACTCATCTGCAGATGACTTCCAAGATATATATACATTACGCGGCCCGGGGGTATTTAATGGCGATGGTACATTCTGAATCCCATACACAGGTAACCCGGAGAGCTGAGCCGGGTTACCACTTACCCATTTCCACTGATTAAGCTGTGTGTCATACGTCCACACAAGATCAGAACATCCCGGAACAGTGATATAATTACCTCCGAAGAGCCAAAGATTTCCCAATGTATCGCCCCATCCGCTGTGATGCTCGGTAAAACTGCCGGGCATATTGGTAGGCGCAAAAACATTTTGTGTACCCGGACTGCCATAAGGCAAGAGTGGAAAACCTGGGCCATGCATCCATGCCCATTGATTGATACTTACATCATACTTCCACAAGTTGGGGCTTCCATTTCCTTCAAGCAGCCAGAAATTTCCATCGGCATCTGTAAATTCCGTGTTTCCAAATCCGGCAGATGCCGGATAATAATTTGGCGAAAAAACGCCTTTCTGAATATATGTTCCGAACGAAGTTGAAGACCACATCGGCCCATTCATCCACACCCACATGCCCAGCGAAATATCATACATCCACATGTCTGAAAATGATCCACCACCGCCCTGAGGATCATTGCTCTGACCGCCATGCAGCCAAAGATTGCCTTGTAAATCAACCCAGCGCAATGATTCGTACCTGAAACCGGGAGTATTTGTAGGCGATGGCACTCCCTGTACTCCGTAATTTGCCAACGCATTGGCCGGCTGATTCCCATGCATCCACGTCCATTCACCCCCTTGCTGAGCAGAAAGAAATCCGGCAGAAGTAAGAAAAATCAACAGCCCGAAAAACAACCTGATTAGCTTGTTCATAATTACGATTATGAGATTGTAGTTTCAAACATAGATGCATTTCTTCGGCTAATCTGTTTAGCTGCAAAGCAATTTATCGGACTGAAAAACAGAATTTTAAACCTAATCATATTAGATCAGTCCGCTGTAGCCCGGAATGACCAGGAGGTAGTTGAACCGGTTTCCCGAAAATGGTGTTCTTTGTACCATGTTCGATCCATCCGATACAGAACTTCGGTACTTACTCGAAACGAGTGTGCAGCGTTTCAATACGTTTACATTTATCGAAACCGATCCGGTGAGCATTCCGCATTTGTTTACAGCGCGGGCTGATATTGAAATTGCCGGTTTTCTTGCTGCCACCATTGCCTGGGGCCAGCGGCCGGTTATTTTGCGCAATGCGCTGCAACTCATGCAACGCATGGACATGGCGCCCGCACAATTTGTGCTGCACGCCGATGCGCGCGAGCTGAAACACCTCAATGGCTTTGTACACCGCACATTTAACGGCGAAGATGCGCGCACACTGGTACTGGGTTTGCGGCATCTTTACAAAAAGCACGGCGGGCCGGAAGCGGTGTTTGCAAATGCACTCCGGCAGGGCAACATGGCGCAGGCCATAAGTACATTCCGCGCCGCGTTGCTCGAAAAACCGCATCCTGCACGCAGCCGCAAACACGTAGCCGATCCGGCTGCAGGATCCTCGGCCAAACGTATTAATATGTGGCTGCGCTGGATGGTACGCAGCGATAAAGCCGGCGTTGATTTCGGCCTCTGGAAAAACCTATCGCCCGCCCTGCTCCACTGCCCGCTCGATTTGCATTCGGGCAATGTGGCACGCAAACTCGGCCTGCTGCAACGCACTCAAAACGACTGGAAAGCCGTAGAAGAACTCACCGCCAACCTGCGCCTGCTTGATGCCAAAGATCCCGTGAAATATGACTTTGCACTTTTCGGCTTGGGGGTGTTTGATGGCGTGAAGTAACCTCTTGCCTCGTCTCGACTACGCCTGAGGTGACAAAAGGCTTTAGTTTTTTGAGCACAGCTGTTAACGCCTTCGCTCCGCTTGATGCGACTGATTAATGTGATTTCAAGTCAGTTGTTTTCAAACTAAAGCCGAACCTAACTGACAAGCCTGCATATCACCCATCATTTCAAACTAAATGAGTGCTGTGACTAAAAACTAAAATGCGGCAAACCGGCGGCCTGGTTTTGCGACGGGTGAATGTGCTTAATAAATCAGTAGCCGTATTTATCGCCCCAGCATTTACGAAGGTAAGCGCGTAGTTCGTTTTCGCGGGCCGATTGACCGGGCTCGTAGAGTTTGTGATTACTGAGCGCATCGGGCAAATATTCCTGTTCCCCGAAATTGCCGGTGTGGCTGTGGCTGTAGTCGTACTCGCGGCCGTAGCCTATTTCTTTCATGAGTTTGGTGGGCGCGTTGCGCAAATGCAGGGGCACGGGCAAATCGCCGGTTTGGTTAACCAGCGCCATGGCTTCGTTAATAGCCATGTACGAGGCATTGCTCTTTGGCGAGGAAGCGAGATACGTAACCGTTTGCGCAAGTATGATGCGCGCTTCGGGCATGCCTATGGTGTGTACGGCCTGAAAGCAGTTGTTGGCCAGCAGCAGCGCATTCGGATTGGCATTGCCTACATCTTCCGAGGCCAGAATGAGCAGGCGGCGGGCAATAAAGAGCGGATCTTCGCCGCCAGCCAGCATGCGCGCCAGCCAGTACACGCCCGCATTGGGGTCGCTGCCGCGGATGGATTTAATGAAGGCGGAGATAATGTCGTAATGCTGCTCGCCGGTTTTGTCGTACCGCGCCATGTTCTGCTGCACGTGTTTCAGTACCTCGTCGTTGGTAATCACCACCGGCGACCCGCCAATGGCATTGATGACCAGTTCAAACACGTTGAGCAGCTTGCGCGCATCGCCGCCCGAAAGCCGCAGCAGGGCTTCGTATTCGCGGATTTCCACCTGCTTCTGCCGCAGCAGTTCGTCTTTCTCCAGCGCATCGTGCAATAGCTGGATCAGGTCGTCCTTGCTGAGCGATTCGAGAATATACACCTGGCAGCGCGAAAGCAAAGCAGAAATCACCTCAAACGAGGGATTTTCGGTAGTAGCACCAATCAGCGTAACCGTGCCCTTTTCCACCGCGCCCAGCAGCGAGTCCTGCTGCGCCTTGCTGAAACGGTGAATCTCGTCGATAAAAAGTACGGGCTGGTTGGTGCCAAAAAACGACTGGCTCTTTGCCTTGTCAATCACTTCGCGCACATCCTTTACGCCGGAGTTAATGGCGCTGAGCGCATAAAACGGACGTTTAAGCTGCCCGGCAATGATATTGGCCAGCGTGGTTTTGCCCACACCGGGCGGCCCCCAGAAAATCATGGAAGGCAAAACCCCGGCCTCAATGGCGCGGCGTATTACACCCGTTTCACCCACCAGATGGCGCTGACCAATATACGTATCAAGCGATGTGGGGCGAAGGCGTTCGGCAAGCGGTGCGGATGTCATGGCATAAAGATACAATGGAGCACAGCCGCTGTCAAACACCAGCACGTTTTGGCACATTTTTTTCATTACACCATCCAAACAATTATCTTTAACGTCGTATGAAACGTTATTTCTCCCTTTTTACCGTGGCCGGACTCTTTATGCTGTTCTGCTCGGTGGCCTTGCCCGGCGATACCGAAACCATTGAAGGCAAAGCCTATAAAGTAACCATGACCGAAGCCAAAAAAGGCGGCAAATCAGGCCAGCCTGAGCAGGATGTACTGAGCATCAAAAACGGAAAACTCCGCTCCAAACTCCTCGGCCGCGAAATGGGCGCCGATGCCATCAGCATCGAACTCACCGTTGATTCGGTGTACCGCGACGATGGCTACGAAATTCTTTACGTTGAGTTTGAAGGCACTGCTACCAACAAACTTGAGGAAACCGTTGAGGTAAAAGGCACCATAGACGGCTACGGCATTGAAGGTTCTGCGGAGCTTTCGAAGAAAGGTAAAGTAAAACGCCATTACGATTTTGTAGGCTCGGAGAAGGAAGGGAAAAAGTAAGCTTTTCCTATCAAGCGATATAGTTGGGAAAGCGGTCTCTGTTTGGGGCCGCTTTTTTTGTGGGTAATTCAATCGTACAAAGCTATACTTGCCCAAAAAGCATAAATTAACAGGATTAATATATAAAGCTATTTTGGCAAATTCATTTCTACATTCCATACTATACGGGTTTGCAGTGTACAGCCTGATTGTGCTATTGTGTAACCTATTTCCGGGTAGCCGGATAAAAAATCAAATCGAAAAATTCGATCAATCGGTTTGCACGTTTATTCCTGTTGTTGGCCTGCTTTTATTGATTATCAATATTCTCTATCTGTATTCAGAAATAACTATCACGCCAAATCCGAATGAAGGAGATTTGCTCCAACGCATCACTGGCCCTTATTGGTATGCATACTGGTTCCAGTACATGATTTATCTATCTTCTGTTCTTCTTTGGATGAAGAGATTGCGTAAAAATGGATTAATCAGAATAATAGTTTCTGTAATCATTCTTTTTCCGTTAGAGAGAATTGTTAACTATCTGACATCATTCAACCGCGATTATCAACAAAGCAATTGGACAATGTATCATCCTGAACAAATAACAAACTGGCTTTGGCATATTGTTATTTTTTGTCTCGTGGCTGTAATTTTTCATTGGATACGACTGAGATTTATGAAGAATATGAAGTAACTTAATGTTACCTAGAAAAATATTGAATTGCTAATAATAACACACAATGCCATTTTTAGTGCATCTTGCTGATGAAAGAGACGCAGCAACTATTCGTAAAAACGGAATAAAAATCGGGAAATACAGACCCGGTGTGTTCTGTATGCCTGTTCTTCCAAATTATTATTTTACCCATCAATGGCTCAGGGAACTAAAAAGACGTGGTGCAAGAACTTATGTGGGTGTGTATTTCAAATTAAATTCCAATGAGATCGTTTATGCAGGCAAATACAATCAACCGCACAAACAAATTACACTTGGTGAAGCAATAAAGGAAATAATGAGTCTGGATGATCCGCTTGGCTATGAATTGATCATTGGCAGAAAAATAGGAACAAAAGAAATAGATAAAATCAAAATCTTACCTCAAAAAACAGGATGGCGATACTTTCCCGGAAGTAACCGAAAAAAACCTGCATGTGCATGTAATATGTGTATCCCTATTGGTTCGATAAAAGGGAAACGTCTTCGTGAAAAGCTTGAACCACCGGTAAAAGCAATGGATTATTATCAGATAATTGAAAAATTAAAGGTTGCTAACACTGAGAACGAAATTGATGAGCTACTTTGGACAGTAAGGCGAACAAGAAGGCGTGCTGACCCAACAAATCTGCTTTTCCTACTGGATAGAAAGTCTGATTCGATAAATCAGTCTGTTGCACTGGCGTTAGGAATGTATAGACATAAAAATACACGTCCAATTTTATTGGAGTTACTAAAAAGTGCTGATGTAACTACCAAAGAATTTGCTGCCGACAGTTTATTGAAGCTGTATGGGAAAGATATTGAAAAGATGCTTGTTGAAATGAATGATTATGCCATAAATTATGTGGTTGAGGAGTGGAAACGATAATCTCTGCGCTAACAGTCTCTAACACATGTTCAAAATTTACAATTCTCCCGCCCCGGCTCTTTTGTAATTTTCACGCGTGAAAAATACACTACCCGTTCCCGTTACAGAAATCAACGCCGGCACTTCCCGTTTCTGGATGCACAGGCCGCAGGGCGTGGTGGCCGATGCGGTGAGTCTGATCTGGGCTTCGGCGGGTGTGGCGGCTTTTCGTGAGGAGCGGATTATTCCCGACGGGGCCGGTGTGTTGTTGTTCAACTTTGGTGATGCGGTGCGCAGTGAAGCGGCCGGAAGCGGTGAAACGACTTTGTTTAACCGCGTAATGCTTTCGGGCGTGTTTACGCATGCGGCTTCCATGTTTTACCAGCCGGGTATGCAGCACGAGCAGCTGGGCATTATTTTTTATCCTTATGCCATTGGACAGTTGCTGGGCTTTGCAGCCGAAGCAGTGAACAACTTAGCCATTACACAAACCGATTTACCGGCTCACCTGCATCTGCTTTGGGAACAGCTGGCCGCGTGTACACATCCTGCGCAGCGCATTCCCCTTGTGCTGCACTGGCTGCAAAATCAACTCCATGCAGCGCCGGTGTCGCAGCCGCTGGTGCAGCTCATACGCCGCTACCGCCACGAAACTGCAGCCGAAATTACCGCGCGTACCGGCTACAGCCAGCAGCACCTCAACCGCCTGCTGCGCCGCGACACAGGCGTAAACCTCAAAGCCCTGCAACGCATTTTCCGCCTCAATGATGCCGTGCAGGCGCTTTCACTTCCGCCAAAGCACAGCGACAATCTCACCGCCCTTGCCGTGGACGCAGGTTATTTCGATCAGGCACATTTCAACCACGAGTTTAAGGCCATGACGGGCTTTACACCTGCGGCTTTCCGCAAAATGGGCGGCGTAGTGGCCGGGCGCGTTATTTATCTGCACTGATGTCCGGCAGCATGTTCAGTATTTACAAGTTTGCTGATGCAGCTGCATGTAGGTTTGCCGAAAAATCAAACCAATGAAAAAACTCAAACGCATCATGCTTGGCTTTCTCCTTTTACTCGTATTCTGGTTTGGCCTTGTAGGCATTCTCATGAATCATATTTTTCCGCCCGATCCGTCGCAGGCCATTGCCGCATTAAAGCCGGGCAGCGTAATTGAAAGCGCACAGGAAGGCATTTCGCAAACTGTGTTGCAGGAAAACAACGGCATGCTGTGTATGCACATCGAACTGAAACCACACGCCCCCGGCCCGCCCGAACACATTCACTTCACATTCGATGAAACGTTTGTGGTGAAAGAAGGCACACTGAGCATGCAGCTGGCTGGAAGCAAAAAAACGTTCGGCCCCGGCAGCATTGTGACTGTGCCCGCCGGTACACCGCACCGCATTTACAACGAAACCAATTCAACCGTAGTGCTGCATGATACCACGCTGCTGCACGCCACCATGCCCGCGGGCTTTGCCGCCGGACTGGCCAGCCTTTATCCCGCCATGGACAAAGCCGGCAACCCGAAATCGGGCAAAGTGCTTTTACAACTTGCCGCACAAGGCAACAGTTTCGATACCTGGATTGCCGATGCCCCACCAGGCGCGCAAAAAACCATACGCTGGCTGCTTGGGCCCACAGCACGGTTGCTGGGTTACGGATACTGACACAAAAAAAGCAAAACGCCCGGCCATTGCAGCCGGGCGTTTTTACACATCCTCTTTTCAATCCTAACCAAATTTTACGCTGTTATTCCCATTTATTCTTGTCTTTATCCTTCTCCTTCTCTTCATCTATTTCCGACTGCTCAAGTACATTCGAAAACTCAAACCGTTCCTTGATTCCATTGCTGTTGGTACATTCCAGATACAGATCGTTTTGAGTGAGACGCAAAATTTTGAAACGGCGGTCGCCATACTCGCGGCCATTGGGTTGAAGAAGAATTTCTTCCTTGTCGTTTTCAAAGCGCCATTTGCCTGTCCAGCTCAGCTGATCCGAGCAGCCGGCACATTCCTGTAAATATTCCGTGTAATCGCCATCATTCACATCGGAAAAACGCAGTTGATAGTTGTAACCGAGATAATGAAACGCACTGTCGGTTTTGTCTATTCCCTCGCGCGAGTATTTTTCCAATTTCCAGAGTTCTTCCAAACGAACTTCTTTGGGGATGAGCGAAAGTCCGGGGCCTTCTTCATATTTCCCGCACGAACTGAAGGTTAAAAGCAATCCCCAACAAATAGCCGAAAGTAATAATTTGAAATTTTTCATCGTTTTTTTTGTGTTAGTGAATACATCAATATGACAGCAAAGAGCATACTTTCCCCTATCAGAATATATTAAATTGGAATTAGGATACCGGTAAATCCATTTAGAAACCAGCTGCTAAAAGATGGAATCTATTTAGATGCTTTAGCTATTACTTTAGAAAGCGTTTCAGCACAAAAAACAATGCCACCACACCGGCAGCTCCACCCAGATAAAGCCACAACACATCAAACCCTTTCGGCTTAATGAGTTCGCGCGTATTGGTGGTTTTATCGGCATCGGTGTTGAGGGGAATGATGCCGAGATTTTTAGCAAGCCACGCGGCTTCTGAGGCGTATGTGCTGCCGCCGTGCATATCGGTATAAAAATCGGGAGTGCCGGCAGGTATGAGTTTTCGGCTCGGACTGCACAAGCTTACTTCGCCCACACCGTATTTCTGGTAGGTGGCGTAAATGATCCATCGCTCGCCGGGCGCAAAACTCATGGCGCAGCTGCTGCTGCAGTCAAAAAGCACATCGGTTTCGGCAAAGGCCTTGCCGCGAAAAAGTGTATCTATCACAAAACGCACCGTGGCCTGATCGCCTTCCGTGCAGCCCGAAACAGCCGTTACACGCCCGCTGAAAATGAATTCGTAGGGTTTCAGCGTTTCAGTGCTTAGCGGCTTAAAGCCTTCGCATTTGCAGGCGTAGGACGCTGTTGCTGCAAGCAAAACAAAAGCGACAAGTGCGGTTAGCTTTTTCATACGCCGAAATTGCGGGCTGCAAAAAACTGAATGCTTTTTTCAATATCGGCAGCCAGCACACGGTCGTTTTCGAGCGCGGGCACCACGGCGCGGTAATCGGCCAGCAGGCTTTCGAGCAGCGGCGATGTGCGGGCCGGGCGGCGGAATTCCATGGCCTGTGCGGCATTCATAAGCTCGATGGCAAGGATGCGCTGCACGTTGAGCACCACTTTGCGGCATTTTGTAGCCGCGTTGGCACCCATGCTCACGTGGTCTTCCTGTCCGGCCGACGAGGGAATGGAATCGACCGAAGCCGGGGTGCAAAGCTGTTTGTTCTGGCTGGCAATGCTGGCGGCGGTGTACTGCGGAATCATCATGCCCGAATCAAGGCCGGGCTTTGCAATGAGGAACATGGGCAAACCACGCAGGCCATGAATAAGCTGATAGGTGCGGCGCTCGGAAATAGAACCGATTTCGGCCAGCGCAATAGCCAGAAAATCGAGCGCCAGTGCAAGCGGCTGCCCGTGGAAATTGCCACCCGAAAGCACTAAGTTTTCATCGGGGAAAATGGTGGGATTATCGGTCACCGAATTAGCTTCGGTGGCAAATACGTTTTCGCAGTAGCCAATAGCATCGCGCGAGGCGCCGTGTACCTGCGGCATGCAGCGGAACGCGTAAGGATCCTGCACATGTTTTTTCTCACGCGTAATCAGCTCGCTGCCTTCGAGCAGGCGGCGAATGCGGGCAGCGGTGTGCAGCTGGCCGGCATGCGGACGAATGGTGTGCAATTGTGCAAAAAAAGGCTCCGGTCTTCCGTCGAATCCTTCGAGCGAAAGCGCGCCGATTACATCAGCCGCATCGGCAATTTGCTTTGCATTGAGCAAACACCACACCGCATACGCATTCATAAACTGTGTACCGTTGAGCAGCGCCAGCCCTTCTTTTGATTGCAGCGCAACAGGCTGCCAGCCTTTTTCTTTCAGCACATCGGCAGCAGGGCGTTTTACACCGTTCACACGCACATCGCCCATGCCCAGCAGCGGAAGCGCCAGATGCGCCAGCGGAGCCAGATCGCCCGAAGCGCCCAGCGAGCCTTGCTCAACGATAACCGGAAGCACATCGTGGTTAAAGAAATCGGCCAGGCGCTGCACGGTAACAAGCTGCACGCCTGAGTTGCCGCGCGCCAGCGCCTGCACTTTCAGCAGCAGCATGAGCCGCACAATTTCGGCCGGCACTTCATCGCCCGTTCCGCAGGCGTGAGACATCACAAGGTTTTGCTGCAACTGCCCCAGCTGATCGGGCGCAATGGTAATGTTGTACAAAGCCCCGAAGCCGGTGTTGATGCCATACACCGGCGCTGCGCCTTCAGTATTGAGACTGTCGAGCCACGCACGGCCGTGGTGAATTGCTTCGGCGGCAGCCGCTGTAAGTTCGATATGCGCGCCCGGCTGCAGTGCATGTGTAAGATGAGCAAGCTGCAACGGAGTTTGCGGGTGTATTTGAAAAGTATGCGCCATGTGTCTGAGCGTCGTATTTTTTACTTCTTACTTGCCGGCGGCGGGTTTTACCGAAGCCGCCGGGCGATTTGTACACGGTGGTTTCGACAGGCTCAACCACCGTGGGGATACGTTTTCCCGGAGGCTGATCTTGCAGAAGCCGCCGGAGGACTTTGCTTTCCCGGAGGCTGATCCCTGCAGGCCTGCGGGGATCGAAGCCGCCGGAAACAACAAATGCCTTACTGCCTATGCCAGTCGTTTTATCAATTCATCAATGGCAATCAGCTCCTGTTCGCCGTTCTGCATGTTTTTGAGCATGACTTTACCGGCTGCACGTTCGCTTTCACCAATTACGGCCACGAACGGAATTTTACGGGCATCAGCATACTTGAACTGTTTCTGAATTTTGGCGGCATCCGGATAAATTTCGGCAGCAATGCCGGCCCGGCGGGCTTTGTGCAGGGTGCGGAAAGCTTCGTCGCCATCTTCACCGCCAAAGTTGATGAACAGCAGTTGCGTGCTCATGGTCACATCGGCCGGATAGCGGTTCAGTTCGTTCAGCACATCGTAAATACGATCAGCACCAAACGAAATGCCTACGCCCGACATGTTCTTCAACCCGAAAATGCCTGTGAGGTCATCGTAACGGCCGCCACCGCAAATGCTGCTGCTGAGTGAACCGGCATTGGCCTTCACTTCAAAAATGGCCCCGGTGTAATAATTCAGTCCGCGCGCAAGCGTAATGTCGAGTTCCACTTC
Source organism: Bacteroidota bacterium (assembly GCA_020402865.1). NCBI lineage: Bacteria > Pseudomonadati > Bacteroidota > Bacteroidota bacterium. The sequence continues at coordinate 74,113 of JADBYT010000021.1, forward strand.
GGCTTTCTGCAAACCGGCCTCGGCAATTTTGGTGAAGATGTAATCGACTTCTTCAATGCCCTTCTGCCCTGTTTCCGATTCTGCAAGCATGCTGCGCAGCAAATCGCGCTTGGCGGCGTAATTACCGGTAAAAGCAATAAGCGGTTGCAGTTTTTCGATGGCCTCCGCCGAAACGCCATTGGCTTCGAGCTCTTTGTTTACGCCATCCACCCCGATTTTATCGAGCTTGTCGATCGCTACGGTGATGGTGACAATGCGTTCCTTCTCGCCAATCACTTCGGCAATACCGCTGAGGATTTTGCGGTTGTTAATTTTCACCGTTACCGGCACATCAAATGTGGTAAACACATCGTCAATCATCTGCACCAGTTCCACCTCATTCAGCAGCGAATTGCTTCCGATTACATCGGCATCACACTGGTAAAACTCGCGGTATCGTCCCTTTTGCGGCTTATCGGCACGCCATACAGGCTGTATCTGGTAGCGGCGGAAAGGGAATGTAATTTCGTTCTGGTGCATCACCACAAAGCGCGCAAAGGGCACGGTGAGGTCGTAGCGCAGGGCTTTTTCGGTGAGTATGTCGGAGTTGGTATTTTGCGAAAGTGTGCGTTCAAATGTATCGCGCATTTTCGCTTTGGTCTCGTCTTTGGCTTCGTGCGGACGAGAATTTAGTATTTTGAACAGCAGCTGATCGCCTTCGTCGCCGTATTTGCCGGTAAGGGTTTCAATAGTTTCCATGGCCGGTGTTTCAATGGGCAGGTAGCCATAACGGCGAAACACGGTGCGGATGGTATCAAAAATATAGTTGCGGCGCACCATCTCCTGCGGAGAGAAATCGCGTGTGCCTTTGGGAATGGAAGGTTTCTGAGCGGCCATTTTAGGCGGATAGGTGTTTGAGGAGAAATTCTTTGAGCGGATTTAATGCTTCGTGATTCAAATTCCACTGTGTTTGATCAAGATAATTTCTTGACTTTTCATGAGCCGGATCAATATTTCTGTCGGTCCGTTTATTGAGTAATGCTGAATAAGCATACAGCTTTATTTTTTCGTCAGGTAACTGAAGTTCTTTACCTGTGCCCAACAAACATTCTACATATCGATTGTGGCATTGATTGATGTCGTGATGATCTTCGTGACAAAGATTAATCAGCAATGTTTCAAGATTATAAACATTTGAGTATATGTCTTTTTCTTCGCGTGGTCTGTTAAATGGTAGCAGAAAGAAATCGGTGAGCAAATTTACTTCAACCATTTGCTGAAGTTTGTCTAATCGTTGAGTATATACAAAATCGGCATCGAGAATAGCTATAACGGACTTGCCCGCATCCATTGCTTTCTGAAGCTGAGATTGAAACATAGTTCTTTTAATAAAACCTTCCAGATTAGTATCTAATCTCAGAAAACTATTGTCATTAATTAAAATCGAGCCTTGGGTAACTTGAGAAATGTATTGAGATATGAAGCGCTGATCGGCAACACCTTCAACTATTAGCAAAAACTCTTTCATCGCTCAATTATCTAATCTCGTTCTCTGAAATAATATTTGCAGCCAACTCGGTATAATTTAACACATACGACTTTATCTGGTTATCTTTTGTTTTACCTAAAATGATGTATCTGGACTTGTCCTGATATTTTTCACCCAGTTCGAAGAGTGCTTCTTGATATGCTTCAATAAACTCTTTGCTGTGTGTTGTTGCAAAAAGCTGCACATTATATTCTAAAGCCGATTCAATAATGGCTTTGATATATTCTTTCATACGCAGGTAATACACACCGGTATCAATTTCATCAATCATCAGACGTTGATTGGATGAAGTCATTATACGCAGCATAAGGCGGAGCATTTTGAGAGCACCATCGCCAAAAGCTGTTATTGGTAATAATTTAGAATTGTCTTTCTGCTGAATAGCAATTGAAGTTTCTTCGTATTGATCTTCGAGAAGGCGTATATCCTCGATTTCAGGAATAAATAGTTTCAGCGACTGAATTAGTCTGGCGTTATTACTGAGATCCTGATTAATTAGACGCGAGTAGTTTTTTACAATGCGCGAAGTATAGCCAACATTATTAGGAATAATTGCTCCTGTAGTTAAATGCTTTTCTGGTAAATAAACTGCAGGTGATACATCAGTAAGGGTATTATTAGTGTATTGAGCAACGACTTCCCCGATTTTGTTTTGACCTGAATACTTTTCACTAAATTTCTCCTTTACACTTGCTTCATGCAAACGAATATCCTGAGCTAGTATCCTGAAAACTGATTTATTATTGAACCCGTATTCAATTTCACGATTTTCGGGCTGGCTGTTATTTATAAAATAAGCAAGATAATTTCGTTTTGACGATTCGTCGCTGTCAACACTATGCTTTACAGCATATACAGCATTAAGATTATGAAGTGTCTGAACAAGATCTGTATCTAACAGTAAAGCCTCCAGCAAACTGGTTTTGCCGATATTATTATCACCGGCAATCAGATTAATCTGGCCGATATTGCTCATTTCAAAACGATCAAAACATTTGAAATGCCCGACCATGAAATCAGTAATATGGAAATTTGGAGCCATAAGCCACAAATATAACCACAAACTCCCCAATTTCAAGGCACCTTATACCCTCTCAGCTGCAACTTATAATATCCGCCCGAAGCATAATTGCGCACATGCTGCACCACACCGAGCCGCGGCACATACCACTCGAGTACCGTGGCATAGCGGTAAAACCTGCCGTTTTCAAGATCAGGCCGCTGTGCCAGCATATCGGCGCTTACTTTCCACGCGGCGAGTTTGCCTATTTTGGGCAGTATAATCGAATCGGCCGCCACAACATAGCGGTTTACAATGCGGTAATTCATTGTACTTGGACCATTGGGACCGGGCCGGGTGTCGGAAAAAGAAGCTTCGCGCAGCGAATCGCCGGGCTGCGGATTGAGCGGATAGTTGAGCCACAAGGACGGCGATTCGGGTAAGTGCATTTCATCTTCCGTGTTTTTCACATCCACCACCCACTGCCGGGCTGCCACGTAGAAAAAAAGCGAATCGGCACTGTAATACTGCGGCGTGGTGCCAATAAGTATCCGTTTGCGTGTCATGTACTGCGCCTCAGCAGTTGAAACAGTTTTTCCCTTCACATCGGTGGTGAGCAATACATTCACATTCACATACCCCATAGCCTGCCCCTTCTCATTAAAACGTACAAACGAAAACGCGGCATGCTTTCGAACCGGCATTGGCAACAGGGCATTACTGCCCGAAAATGCGGTGAGCACCACTAACAGTAAAATCAATCCGGCATGTTTCATTCCCTAAAAATACAAAACACGCCGCACAGGGTCGTAGCGGCGTGTTTGAAGGTTGTGAGAATAAAAGGGGAAATCAGGGTCTCACAATTTTGCTTATTTCAGAATGGCTTTCGAGTTTGCTTTCCTTATAGCTTTCTGAATAAACCGTTCCGATTTTGGGTGTAAACCATTCAATGCTATGACGGGGCTTGATGGGCAGTTTACCCATGGCCATTACCATTTCAAAATCAATATCGTATTCAATCTTCCAGCAATCGAAAGTTCCGGCAGGCGTGGTTTTGTTTTCTTTGGCCACCACTTTACGATTGTACATTTTTATGGTAGTGGTTGAAAACTGTGTGCCTTTGTTTTTGGTATTCATTACCACATGCGCATCAGGCAGTTTCATGCCTACACTCATGTTGCCGGGATATTCCATATCCAGTCCTTCAAACTCGAATGTAAAATCGGCACCCATGCGGGCATTGCTTGTAGATGCGAAATTTTTCATGTCCATGTAAAACTTGCCGTTTTCGCAACGCATCTTCACATCGGCCGAACCCATTTCGCGGCTTTTGGCGTCAACCGTGCTCACATGCATTTCGGCTGTGGCGCTGCTGGCTGTTTTGGTCACCTCTTTAATGGTACTGGTGCCGGTTGATACCAGTTTGCCTTTTTCATCGTAGGTGGTGGTGGTAATGCTTACGCCTTTTACAAAAAGGTCGCTTTCGCACACTTCAGCAGGCACCATGGAGGTGAACAGAAAGGCGGAAGCAAGGAGCGGGAAGAGTAATTTTTTCATGGCAGTGAGTGAGTTATTGCACAGCGCAAAGTTGTGAAATATGGTTGAATGCCTGTGGTATAAAAAAAAGATGTTGTGATAAAAAATCCCCGGCAAAAACTGTACCGGGGATTTATACAAAAGCATTACACTGCCAGTTTTTTATACTTAAAGCGTTTCGGCTCGGCTGAATCGCCCAGACGTTTGCGGCGGTTTTCTTCGTATTCGGAGAATGAGCCTTCGAAGAAATACACGCTGGCATCGCCTTCAAAAGCAAGGATATGCGTACACACCCGGTCGAGGAACCAACGGTCGTGTGAGATGATTACGGCGCAGCCTGCAAAGTTTTCGAGGGCTTCTTCGAGTGCGCGCATCGTATTCACATCAATATCGTTGGTAGGTTCGTCGAGCAGGAGCACGTTTGCGCCCGAGCGCAGTGTGAGTGCCAGGTGCAGGCGGTTACGCTCACCACCCGAAAGCACTTTTACTTTCTTGCCCTGATCGGGGCCGCTGAAGTTGAATTTCGATACAAACGCGCGCGAGTTGAGCTTATGGCCTTCAAGCTCCACATACTCCGTGCCGCCGGTTATGGCTTCAAACACGGTGTGTTCGGGATTGATTTCGGTGTGCGACTGATCGACATAAGCCACTTTTACCGTGGGGCCTACTTTAAACTCACCGGCTTCGGGCTGTATTTCGCCCATAATGAGGCGGAACAGCGTGGTTTTACCGGCGCCGTTGGGACCAATAATGCCTACAATGCCCGCCGGGGGCAGTTTAAAGTTGAGGTTTTCGTAAAGCACCTTGTCGCCAAAGGCTTTACTTACGCCAATGGCTTCAATTACTTCGTTGCCCAGACGCGGGCCGTTGGGTATGAAAAGTTCGAGCTTATCTTCCTTAGCGCGCACGTCTTCGTTGAGCATTTTCTCATAGTTGGCAATACGCGCTTTTGATTTGGCCTGGCGGCCTTTGGCACCCTGGCGCACCCACTCCAGCTCGCGTTCAAGTGTTTTGCGACGTTTGCTCTCGGTCTTTTCTTCCTGCGCCAGACGCTGTGATTTCTGGTCGAGCCAGCTTGAGTAGTTGCCTTTCCACGGAATACCTTCGCCGCGGTCGAGTTCGAGAATCCAGCCGGCTACGTTATCGAGGAAGTAACGGTCGTGCGTTACCGCAATTACGGTGCCGTGGTAATTCTGCAGGAACTGCTCGAGCCACAATACCGACTCGGCATCAAGGTGGTTGGTAGGTTCGTCGAGCAGGAGAATATCAGGCTGCTGAAGCAGCAGGCGGCACAAAGCCACGCGGCGGCGCTCACCACCCGAACATACGTTAATGGGTGTATCGCCTTCGGGGCAGTTGAGCGCACTCATGGCGCGTTCCAGCTTGCTTTCAATGTTCCACGCATCAAGCTGCTCAATACGGTCGGAAAGGCGGGCCTGACGTTCGATGAGTTTGTTCATCTCCTCATCGCTCATGGGCTCGGCAAATTTGTTGTTTACCTCTTCGTACTCATTAAGCACATCGGTAATTTCCTTCACCCCTTCCTTCACAATATCCATTACCGTTTTCGACTCATCAAGCTGCGGCTCCTGTTCGAGAAAACCAATGCTGTAGCCGGGCGAGTAATGCAAATCGCCGAGGTAATCCTTGTCCACACCCGCAATAATGCGAAGCAGCGATGATTTACCCGAGCCGTTAAGACCAATGATACCGATTTTGGCACCGTAATAAAACGAGAGGTAAATGTCTTTAAGAACCTGTTTTTGCGGCGGGTGAATTTTGCTCACGCCCACCATCGAAAAAATAATCTGTCTGCCTTCCGACATGGTATGTAAAATCTGGTTTAGAGGATGCAAATATCGGTAAATTAAACGAAGGATAAACTGTTCCCTTCAACATCCTTAATTACCCTATAAACAACTAACCAACAAGCCATTAAACCCCAAAAAACATCTATCTCCCGAATTTCGTATGTTGCTGATATAACTCAGATCGTGCAGCAACGCAAATTTCCGCATCAGTTGCAAATCCTGTTTTACACTCAAAAAGAAGAGCAATAAATCAAATGAATCAGCCAATCTCCCCAGAAGCCCTTCTGCACTGGCGTTTAAGCCTGATAAGACCTTTGTTTTTCTTCAGCTCGGTTGAAATTGTGGGTGATGCCTGGCTGAAAGGAATACAACATGTGGGCTGGGGCTGGTTTCCGGCCGAAGATTGCAGTGCGTGGTTCGACGATCTGAATATGAAAGCCGGGCCTGACTGGGCATTGCAGGAAGCGCGTATTACTAAAAGTGAATATCAGTTAATCGTTCCTTTCCATGAAGCATTCAGAATGGTTTGCGATGAAAAGGAAAATGACGGAAAAAAACTGCTTAACACGTCATCCCTCAGCAGGTTGATTAATGAAGCCCGGATGGTATGTGGAAAACTACCTCACACGATAAAAGGCGGCAAGGAAAAAGAGCTTGTCAGGCTACTGACAAAAGTGGCAGGCCGGTTTTGGATCACGAACTGATAGTAATCACATAAAACTCATATAATAACCAAACATATAATTTAATATTTTTATATATTTACCCACAAAACCAATCTCTGCACCAAGATGCCGTCATCAATTGACAACAAAAATCTGTTCTGGCTGCGCTGGACAATAAACTGTGCGTTGGGTGAAGTGCTGGGTATCGGTGCGGCGGGTTTAATTGCATTGATGGTTTTTAAGCTGCTTGGCGAACCACAAACTACAGGGTCGAAGTTACTTGTGTTGTTTTGCATGATGTGTGCAGGATTAATAGAAGGTGCTGTGCTGGGCTACATGCAATGGCGCATACTGCGTCAAAAACTTCCTGAACTGCCGCGCAGCAACTGGCTGCAATACACAATGCTTATTGCCGTGCTGGGCTGGATGCTGGGTATGCTGCCTTCGTTGTTTTTTTTCGATGAGCAGCCTGCCAACACAAGCACTTCTGCGCCTCCGCTTCCGGGTACTTTATTTGCGGCGCTGAGTGTGGGTGCAGGGCTATTGCTGGGCGCGTTGTTCGGGCTTTTCCAGTGGTTTGAACTGAAACATTATGTGCATCATTCAAAGCAATGGATTTTGGCCAATGCGCTGGGCTGGGGTGCCGGAATAGGCTGGATTTATTTCTTTGCCGGCTTGCCCGAAGAACATACACCGTTGCTGGAAACCTTGTTCTATGCAGCCTGCGGCAGCATTCTTGCCGGTTTAAGTGTAGGTGCAATTACCGGTGCTTTTCTGGTGCGGCTGCATAAAAAGTAGAAATCCGTCTCCGGCAAACAAATACGTGCAGGTGTTGTTTTGTATGCATGTATTTCATTTCTGAATTAAGAACACGAAACGAACCGCTGTTTTGGTTTGGTCTGCTCTGCTTTGCGGCTGCGCTGGTGTTTATTCTGCTTTCGTTGCGTTCAAACCTGCTTGTGGCGGGTGTGAATGCCTGGTATAAACCAATCAAATTTGCCCTTTCAATCGGTATTTACTGCTGGACAATGGGCTGGTTCATACATTACCTTCCAAAATTCAATGTATCGCTTTTCAACCTGACCATTATTGTACTGCTGGGTTTTGAAATTGTGTACATCGCCCTGCAGGCGGGGCGCGGCGAGCTTTCGCATTACAACCAGCGTGCGCCTGTTTATGTAATTCTGTACGGACTAATGGCCATAGCGGCCACCGTGGTTACACTTTACACGGCATACGCGGGTATCGAATTTTTCAGGCAGCCGGTGCAGCTTCCGGCGGCTTATCTGAATGGCATACGCGCCGGTATTTTCATCTTCGTCATTTTCTCGCTCGAGGGTTTTGTAATGGGTTCGCGGCTTTCGCACACCATTGGCGGGGCCGATGGCAACCACGGCATTGCGTTTTTAGGCTGGAGCAAACGCTTCGGCGATCCGCGTTTGGCGCATTTTATTGGTATGCATGCCTTGCAGGTATTGCCGTTGCTGGGCTGGTATGTGTTCAGGGAAAGCCGCTGGGTTTGGCTTACGGCTGCGCTTTACTTTTTACTGGCGCTGTTTACACTTGTGCAGGCGCTGCGTGGTTTGCCTTTTTCAGGCAAGCCTCCGGCCGCTGCAGAAAACAGCAGACAGCAGTAAAACGTATCAGCAGTTTTTACGGAAAAGCCCGGCTCCGCTGCGCAGAATAAATGCGTTAAGCTGCCAGCAAAGCCACGCCGACCCCACGCCAATCAGCGCGCCGGCAATTACATCGGTTGGATAGTGCATGCCCAGATGCATGCGCGAATAGGCTACCGTACCTGCCCATACAAACGCAGGCGCAGCCACGTACCATTTGGGAAAAGCCATGGTAAGCGAAGTAGCCAGCGCAAACGCCGAAGAAGTGTGGCCCGAAGGAAATGAATACGGTCCGGCATGCTGCTGCGGCACAATATCGTTATAGGTCACATACGGCCGCTTGCGACCAATGCTGTATTTAAGCCCAACCGTAATTGCTGTGGAAACTGCCATTGTGCTGCCCACAATCCAGAAACGCTGCTGGCGCAAACTATCGCATTTCATGAGCGAATGCACAAGCAGACCGGCTGGAAGAATGGCGCAGGCCGGCACCATGCTGTTTGAAGCACCTTTCATCAGTCCGTCGAGGCGCACATTGCGTTCTACATGTATGCTGCGCAGCTGGCGGATGTCCCAGTTTTGGGCAGGCAGCAGCAAGGCAATAAAGCAGGTCAGGCTAAGTAAAGTGTATTTCATACTAAGGAGGAAAGCTTCAAATTACTTAAATGTAAGCGGATGCGCCGCATTAAATCGCTTCAGAAAAATGAAAAGCTGCTGAGCGCGCTTGCGTTTATTAAGTTGCCTGAATTCTGCGGCCAGTTTTTCGTCGTGCGTTTCAAGAAAACTGAGCATGAACTGCGGCGTAAACAAGGCTATGCTGCCGGTGTAGGTATCCAGCACATATTGCATTTGCTGGCGCACAGGGGCATTGCCTGCAACAGGGCCGCCCGTGTATAGATAATTCATTTCTGTGGTGGTAAAATGACATAGCGTGCCCACCACCATAAGGCGTGTGAATCCTTCCTGCGTGCGGATATAAATATGGCGGTTAAAACAATAGCCCCAAAGTGCCGAAGTAAGCGTATCATGCTGCACACCGGCACTGTCGCGCCAGGAAATGTTCCGGCCGGCCACCGTTTTACTCATAAAATCGGGCGCTTCCCGGTCGGCGGCAGAAATAAGTTGTGCAAGCGGAACCGGCCTGTTGGCTTTAAATGCGTCGAAGCTGAGGTAAATGCCCGGCTGCAATTCCACAGTCCGGTGGCGTAATGCGGAATCGGGCTGTGCAATGAGTACAGGCGGAAGTGTAAGAAGAAAAAGTAAAAATAGAATACGCATACAAAGCAATCAGATTTCTTCGAGGGTAATCCGGGTTTTATCACCACCCGCATTACCGGTGTTCATGGTTTCGGCCGGTTCAAAGAGCATTACCGATACTTCTTCATCGGCCAGCGGGCAATGCTCCACTCCGCGCGGCACTACAATCATTTCGCCTTCATGAAGCTGCACATTTTTATCGCGGAACTGCATGGTAAAACTTCCCTTCACCACATAAAACAACTCATCTTCATGTGTGTGTGAATGCCATACAAACTCACCTTTAAATTTCACCAGCCGCACCTGCTGTCCGTTGAGAGAGGCTACTACGCGCGGGTTCCAGTGGTCGGTGAATTGGGTGAGTTTATCGGTGAGGTTTATTTTTTGCATGGAGTGAAGATAAATGAATTGACCGGAATAATAGGTGTAATTAAGAATCCGGGAGATTTAAAATGCTTACTCAAACACTAGCAAATTAATACATTTACACTATGAATGTAACCCTTGTTTGCCCTTAAGCTCATTCGTCAATCGCCATGAATAAAATACAGTCTAATTGTGCGCTGTTCGTGCAGCTTTTACTCGTGCTGATACCACTTTCCGCATTTTCGCAGATAGATCCCCCCAAAGCAACTGTAACCTGGTTCGACGGAAGTACTTTTAAACAACGCGAGTCCGACATCGTAAAATATACGCTAACCGATTCTTTCTTTTTACGAAGCAGATATAATATCCAATTAAAAAGCGACAGTATTATTTTTCAAGGAAAAAAATACCTCAATACCAGTAAATTCAATCACTACCTGAATTTCGACAGGTTTGACAGCAGTACAAAAACTTCACAACGTATTTCCTCATTCCCGCTAAACGATACACTAAAGTTAAACAGGGTAACCTTTAGTAAAAACGGAAGCTATTGTTTGGTTGCCCAATACGATTCCTATGCTGCCAGGCCTGACAAGAATCAGGGTAAGATTATTTTTTATGTTTTTGCTAAAGGCCAGTTAATTTCCACAATAAATGCAATTTATAAAGGCAGATCTTTATCAGATTATTCAATTAATAACATTGGAACAGTATTACTGATTACTTCCAACTTTCAGGAAATTGAACTGCAAACTCCAATAAGTAAAACAAAAACAAGCGGTGCGTATAGCGAACTCATACTGATTCATGCAAACGGGCAAATTATCCGCCAGGAGAAATTTAAAACGGATACCACATATAAATTATCAACAATCTATAATACACGCGGAACGGGCTATATGCTGGAGTTTCTGAAAGACAGAAATACATTACCAAAGGCGCAGTATAAACATTCACTGGACGAATATGAGACCTTTAATTATAAACTCATTTATATTGATCAATCAGGTGAAGTAAGATGGAATAAAAATTTTTTAATAAAGGGGATGGGGCATTTCAGCGATGATGTGGTTGAAATTAATCATGATCTTATTTTCAGGATAAGTCTGCAATCAACCTTTCAGGAACCCAAAATTATCTGTGACCAGAAAGAAATACACTATCCCTATAGCAAAAATAGTCCGTTTCTAATTCAAACAATTCTGCTGCATACTGATTCAACAGGAAAATTAGTGTGGTATGGTCAGCTTCAAACAGACAGTTTGTTTACAGCTCCTAGTCGCATGGCAGGCAATATGAATTCAACAACGATCGACGTGCTATCCATTCAATGGCCAGATACTGTAAACGGTAAGAACCTGTTGGATTGTATTAACTTAACCCGGTTAATTCTTACACGTATTGATTTAACCACACATCAGCTTTCCACGTTTGTAATCATGGAAAATAGTCGGTTTATATCGGTTGTAGATTTTCAGATATTAACGGAAAATAAATTTTTGATTACGGCCAGATTTAAAGAACCACCCGGTGGACAATCAATAATTACGAAGGATAAAATGCAACCGGGATATTCTGCACAGCTAACTGGTGTATTTACGCCGGATCAGAAAAAATGAATAAATCCTTTGTGATTAAAATATCGGCTGTTGCTGGCTTTGGCAGCCGCAATTGATTTAATTCACCGATCTTTATACATCATCTGTACAATCAGCCATGAAACAACTATACGCCTTCCTGTTTCTCTCCTTTACATTTTCATTTGCGGCCAATGCACAAACAAATGTGCCATTAAATGTACTGATGCTTGCTCAAAAGCAGCCGCAAGGCTCGTCCATCGGCCTGCTGGTAAAAGGTGATGCGGCACAGGTTTCAGCCGCTGTGAAAAAGCATGGCGGGCGCATGCGGCAAAGCACAGGACAAATCAGCTCGGTGGAGTTGCCGGTGGCTGCATTGCGGGCATTTGCCGCTGAACCGGGCATTCTGGAAATTGGTCATGCGCCGGTGGCGCTGCAGCTTTTGAATGATACCATGCGCACACAATCGCACGTGGATGAAGTACACAATGGCCTTGCGCCGCTAACACAGGGCTTTACCGGCCGCAATGTGGTAATGGGCATTATGGACTCAGGCATCGACTTTAACCATCCCGATTTTAAAGACAGCCTCGGCAATACGCGCATTTATGCCCTGTGGGATCAGCGCGACAATACCGGCCCCGGCCCTGCGCCTTACAACTACGGCACATTGTGGACACAGGCACAGATAAACGGCGGCAACTGCACGCACAACGATTTGCAGTATTACGGCCACGGCACCCACGTAAGCGGCATTGCTGCCGGAAACGGACGTGCTACTGCCGTTCGGAATTACTCAGGTGTTGCGCCTGATGCCGTGATTGTAGCCGTAGCCATTGACTTTACAGGCGCCAACAGCCCCACGGCCATTGCCGATGCTACCGCGTGGATGTATGCACAGGCACAAACCCTCGGCCTGCCCTGCGTAATCAATGCCAGCCTTGGCGATTATTACGGCTCGCACGACGGGCAGGATTTGCAGGCGCAGCTGATGGACAATTTAATTACGGCGCAAACAGGCCGCGTGTTTGTGGGCGCAGCAGGCAACGCCGGCGATCTGGACATACACCTCTCCTACCCGCTCAGCGCCGATACTGCGCTGACGTGGTTTACCGTGGGCAGCGGCAATATTTACATGCAGTTGTGGATGGATACTGCCGCTGCAGCCAATGCGCATTTTGCCGTAGGCACCACCAACACCACTTCGTGGACCGACAGAGGCCGCACGCCGTTTACCACCATTGCACAAAACCTGAGTGGCATTGGCACCGACACGGTGTTTAACGCGCAGGGCCAGCGGCTGGGCATTGTACAACGCGCAGGCACCGTACAGGGCAGCGCCTATTCAATGGAATTTCTGGTGCAGCCCGATTCGCTCAACGGCTACGGCTGGAGCCTCGAAGCCACGGGCAGCGGTGTGTTTCACAGCTGGAGCTTTGATTTTGTGCCCAATGCCTCGCTTCCTTCGCAGGCCGTTTATCCACGCATGAGCGAGTACCGTATGCCCGACCGCATCAGCACATTAGTGAGCAGCTTTCAGTGCTCCGACAAAGTAATTACCGTAGGCAACTACGTAAACCGCAGCCGCTGGCCCGATGTAAACAACGTGTGGCAAACCGACGCCAGCGTAACTGCCGGCGATATTATGAGCAACAGCAGCCGCGGCCCCACACGCACAGGCCGTACCAAGCCCGAAATTGCCGCGCCGGGTGCAAACAACTTTTCGTGCGCGGTAATCAGCACCCTGCCCAATTTTATTACCAATGCACCGCAGGTGGTGGCGCAGGGCGGCTATCATATTCAGGGTGGCGGCACATCAGCAGCATCGCCGGTGGTGGCGGGCGCAGCGGCACTGTGCCTGCAACACACGCCCGGTGCCGACTGGCTGCAAGTGCGCAATGCACTGCTTTACTGCACCCGCAACGACAGCTTTACCGGCCCCGTAGCCGCTGCACCCGATAATACCTGGGGCTACGGAAAGCTGGATGCATTTTCAGCACTCACCAATTGCTTCCTCACCACCACCGGCCCCGAACAACCGGCCGGAGCACAGGGCAATGTGTATCCAAACCCGGCCGCAGCCGGACTGGCCGTTACGCTTCAGCTGCCGCAACCGGCCACACAAATTGAAGTATTCAATATGCTGGGCGAAATTGTACTTGCACAAACCATTGCGGCCAGCGGGAATACGGTAACTTTGCATACCGAAAAGCTGCCGCCCGGCTTATATCTGCTCCGCACAACGGCGGGCAACGTGATGCGGCTTGTGATTCGCTGACAGAACTGTATGCTACGTTATATGAAACCGTTTGGCTGGGTTGTGCTTTTGTTTGGCGCACTTACAGCCGGGTTTTCCACACTTCCGGGGGTACTCGGATTTCTTGCCCTGCCAATGATGCTAATGGGCATGGGGCTTTCTACTATTTACCTTATGCTGAGCACACGTTACCGCGTGGAGCACGGATACATACACCCCGGCTACATTGGTCTGCTGCTGAGTTCGGTGCCGTTGCTGCTGATTATTTTGTTTAAACTCATCAACTAATGGAAACCGCCGCTCCCCGCACACAGGTATCCAACTACCTTTCACTGGTTACATTCAGCCATACCATTTTTGCGCTGCCGTTTGCCATAATCGGCTTTCTGCTGGCAGTACGGTTTGGGGATTATACGTTTTCGTGGAAACTGTTTTTGCTGGTGCTGGGCTGCATGGTAAGTGCACGCAGCGCCGCCATGGCGTTTAACCGCTACATCGACCGCGATATTGATGCAAAGAATGCACGCACCGCCACGCGCGAAATTCCGGCCGGCATCATCACGCCCAAAAATGCGTTGTGGTTTGTTATACTCACCTCGCTTGCCTTTGTGGCCTGCACGTGGTTTATCAACCGGCTTTGCTTTTATCTTTCGCCGGTGGCGCTGGCGGTAATTCTGGGCTACAGCTTAACCAAACGTTTTACGGCACTGTGTCATCTGGTGCTGGGCGTGGGGCTGGCGCTGGCGCCCATTGGTGCGTGGCTGGCCGTTACCGGCGTGTTTGCCTGGCTGCCGCTGCTGTTTTCGTTTGCGGTGCTGTGCTGGGTGAGCGGGTTTGATATGATTTATGCGTTGCAGGACGAATCGTTTGACCGCGAAAACAAGTTGAATTCAATGCCGGTTTTGCTGGGTAAAAAGGGGGCGCTTCGTTTGTCGGAAGTGCTGCATGTGTTTGCGGCAGTGTTTATCTGGCTGCCGGTTTATACACACAGTTTTGGTGTATGGTACTGCATCGGCGCATCGGTGTTCAGCGGTTTGCTGGTGTATCAGCACACGCTTGTAAAGCCCGATGATCTGAGTAAGGTGAACCGTGCTTTTTTTACAACCAATGGCATAGCCAGCGTGGTGTTTGCGGTGTTTGTGGTGCTGGAATTGTTTTTCCCGCTGTAAAATGAACGCGGTGAAACGATTTTTCGGCTGGTTCATTGCCACGCGACTGCGGCGCTGGGCTTTCATTTGGCTGCCGCTGTGTGGCGTGCTGCTGGTAGTAAGTTGTCATTTATGGATACAGCGCAGCACGCAGGCACAAATTTACAGCGAGGTAAATGCTGTTCCGGCGCATGACGTGGCGCTGGTGCTGGGAGCCAATCCGCTTGCGCGCACGGGCCGCACCAATCTGTATTTTCTTTATCGGATGGAAGCGGCGGCGGCGCTTTACAAAGCCGGTAAAGTGAAGCACATTATTGTTAGCGGCGATAATCACATTGCCACTTACGATGAATCTACAGCGATGAAACTGGCGCTTACTTCGCTTGGCGTGCCCGATTCGTGCATCACGCTCGACTTTGCCGGTTTCCGCACGCTCGACTCGGTGGTGCGTTGCAAAACAGTATTCGGCCAAAGCAGTGTGATTATTGTTTCGCAGCAGTTTCACAATGAGCGTGCCCTGTTTATTGCCAATCGTCGTGGCCTTAGCGCCGTGGCATTTAACGCAAAAGACGTGCCCGGTGCCTACTCCCGCCGTACACAGCTCCGCGAGTATCTTGCCCGCGTAAGCGCAGTGTTTGATGTGGTGCTGCTCAACCGCCAACCGAAATTTGGCGGCCCGCCGGAGCCCATCAAACTTTGATCTCACATCCTCCCGGTTTTCACAAGAAAACCCAAACCCAAGGTTTTCACCCAAAAACCAAAACCAGGGTTTCCACAAGAAAACCCAGACTCCACGGTTTCCGCAAGGAAACCGAAAAACAAGCCCCAAGCCCCATGAAAAACATGCAAACCCCCAAAGCCCGCACCGTGCCCCCATGCGCCCACAACTACAAATCAGCTCTCACCATCTTCATTTTCACCTTCTTTCCTTTCACAATTTCCTGATGCACCAGCTGCCGGTCTGATTTACGGATATAATATACCGAAGCCAGTCCGGGCGAAATATCATCCGTTACTACCACACGCCATACCTCATACTTGTTGTTTTTTCCCGAGGTAAACACCTGCGATTTCACCTCGGCAATATGCATTTGCATGATGCCTGATTTTTTGTCGGGGTCATAGTTATAAATGGTAATGTCTTTTTTGAGCCCGTCTTCAAGCTTCACCCAGCGCACAAGATGTGTATATAAATTACTGTCGAAATAAGCTGCTGAAACAGTATCGCGGATTTCTTTGCGTTCGTTTTTTTTCAGGTTGATATAATGCCCGGTAATAATTGGATTGAAGTTGAGTACCATTTCGCGCTGCGCATTCACTGAGCTATGCCGTATCGGTTTAAGTGTGGCCGAATCGGCAATGGTTGAGTCAATCCACAATCTGTCTGAATTGCGCATACGCATGGTTGACACGACATAGAGTTTTCCGTTTGCAAACCGTACCGAATCTGTCATAAGTCCGATCGGAATTTCCTTTTTCCCCACCATCATGAACCACGATGTTTCGTAGCGCACAGGTTTAATTGT
The DNA here is from genome assembly GCA_020402865.1 of Bacteroidota bacterium. Lineage (NCBI taxonomy): Bacteria > Pseudomonadati > Bacteroidota > Bacteroidota bacterium. The sequence goes on from JADBYT010000021.1 coordinate 90,400, forward strand.
GTGCATATCAATGTATGAACTGCCCGGCACCAGCGGCTGTTCGGCAAGTGCAAATCCAAGCGGCACCACGCAAATTGCAATCAGAAGTTTTTTCATTCGCTCCTATTTTCCGGCAATGGTACAACGATGTGTTAAGCAGTTGATTTAAAATTATGCCAACGAAACAGATTTTATACCAATGGCGATGATATAATTGCCTGCCGCAGGCTGTTGAATTTTGTACTTTTATAGATGCAGTTATACATGCATGATACGAATACTGAGAAGCCTTTTTTTGCGCAATGCCCTGCTGCTGCTATTTATAGAGGCCTGTATTTTCATATCACTTCTGCTTAGCCGTCCATTGTCTTATATTCTTGTTCCGCTGCTATTTATGGCGGTAACTTATGGCGTTGTTTTTCTATTCAATCATTTTGCCGTCCGTCTTTTGTTGCTGCGAAAAAAGCTGGCCATATTTGGCACCACCTTGTTGCTGTATCTTATTGCAGTTTCGTTTCTGCTCTGGGGCGGTATGGAGGGCTTTAAGGAAGGTCAGTGGTTGTGGGCATTTGTGAATTGCCTGCTTGTGCAACTGACCGGTAGCGGCTTGTATTTTATTTTTCTGTGGGTAAAAGACAACTACATCCGCACCGGCGAACAACTCCGGCAGAAACAGGATGAGTTGCATTTGCTGCATCTGCAAATGAATCCGCATTTTCTGATGAATGCGTTGAACAACCTGTATGGCATATCGCTATCTGCGCCTGATCAGGTGCCCGGTAAAATTGTGGAGTTGTCGGAGCTGCTGCGCTATCAGGTAAATGCTACACGCCGTGAGCGGGTGAAGCTGGACGAGGAAATTGAATTTCTTGAAAAGTTTATTGCGCACCAGCAATGGAAAAGCCGGCAATTACGTGGAGGTTTGCGTACCACGGGCATAAGAGAAAGCGTGGAAATACCGCCGTTGCTGGGTTTGCCGCTGCTTGAAAACGCCATTAAGTTTGCGCTCGAAACGCCTGAGCCGTATTTTGAAATAGCGATCGATTACCGCAGCGGCGTTTTTACTGTTTCGCTTACAAACAGTTGTCTGGCACCTGCACAGCGTAAAAACGGTACCGGGCTTGGCCTTGTAAACCTGAAGCAGCGCCTGCAGCTGAGTGGTTTGCGGCACGAATTAAGCAGCCACGAGAAAGAACCTTCGATGTATTTTACGGAGCTGAAGCTATGGATATAAATTGCGCCTGCTTAATTGCCGATGATGAAGCACCAGCGCATCTGGTAATCGAATCGCATCTGGCGCAGGTGCCGGGGTTTTACTGTGCCGGCCATGCCTGCAACGGTGCCGAAGCACTGGCGGAAATGGCTTCGGGCCGCTACGGGCTGGTGTTTCTGGATATAGAAATGCCGGTAATTTCAGGACTTGATTTGTTACGCAATCTGCCGCACCGTCCGGCTGTAATCATTACCACGGCCTACGAAAATTTTGCCTTTGAGTCGTACCAGCTTGATGTGGCTGATTATTTGCTGAAGCCCATTTCGCTGCCGCGTTTCATTAAATCGCTTCAAAAAGCCAAACCGTTTATTCCGGTGCAGCAGTCAACAGAAGTGTTGCAGTTTCAGGTAAAAGGCGAAAAGGTACATATACGCCCTTCGGAATTGAGCCATGTGGAAAGTATGGGCAATTATATCCGGCTTTATTTCACTGCCGCCCGGTTGCCGCTTACCGTTTATGGCAGTTTACGCGATACAGCCCGGCAACTGGGCGGCAGTGGCTTTTTGCAAATTCATAAATCGTTTGTGATTAATACCGCGCTGGTGCAGCAGATTTCTGAAAATTCGGTCATGCTGCAAAATCAGGTGATACTGCCCGTTGGACGCAAATACAAACTCCTGCTCGAACAACGCACCGCAAAATAAAATGGCTGCCCTGCCAATGCAGAACAGCCATACATGCTTTGTATGCTTTTGATTATTCTTTCTTTGCGCTCTTTTTGCGGAAACGCATATTGAGCAATTCCACAAGGAATGCAAAGGCCATGGAGCAATACACATAAGCCTTTTCCACATGCACATGCAAGGCATCGAGAATAAGCACCATACCAATCATAAGCAGAAACGCCAGCGCCAGCATTTTTACCGTGGGGTGACGTTCCACAAATTCGGCCACCGGACGCGAAAAGAGCATCATAATTACGGTTGATGCAACTACCGCAAACACCATTACCGAAAGGTACTTACTGATGCCCACCGCAGTGAGGATAGAATCAAATGAAAACACGATATCAATAAGTACTATTTGCAAAATAACCTGACTGAATAATGCCTTGGCTTTGCTGCCTTTTTGTTCTTCATCCTCACCTGCCCCCTCCATTTTATTGTGAATTTCAGAGGTGGTTTTTACAAGCAGGAATACGCCGCCGGCAAACAAAATCAGGTCACGTCCGCTAAACCCTTCTCCGAATACGGTAAAGAGTTCTTTTTCCATTCCCATAATAAAGGAAATGAAGAAAAGAAGCACCACACGAACCACCATGGCTATGGCCAGACCCAGATTCCAGGCTTTACGCTGATCCTTGGCATTCAGCTTTCCGGCAATGATGGAAATGAAAATGATGTTGTCGATTCCCAGAACGGTTTCGAGCACAATTAAGGTAAGCAGGTTCATCCAGCCTTCGGCCCGGCCGAACACGGATAAAGATTCTAAAAACTGATCCATTTCGTAGTATTTATTGAGGCGCACAAAAATAATCAGTTTTTCCCTTTCTCGATCTAAAAAATAATTCACTGATAATCAAACAATTGAAAATTATTTTAGTACTATGTCTTGCATAGTACCTATCTATGGATATATCTTTGCTTCGTAAAGTTAAATGCTATACACGCATCCATATATAACAAGATAACACCGCATACCCATGAAAACGCTATTACTCAGTTTGTTTCTGTTTCCGGGTGCCGATGTTCCCGCAGAGGTAAAAACAGAAAGCGCATTCCAGATAAAAAACCGGCATATTGAATTTACCCGCTATATACAGGCTGATTTACTTACGGTGAAAGAAACCGGAGGTAATTCAATTTGGGTAGCCCGCATTAACTGCTTTCGCCACGAGTATAAAGTGGTGGGCGAATTGAACACATTACACATTAAAGCCAAACGCTCATGAACATTGAGAACACCAAAGCCCAGATGCGCAAAGGGGTGCTGGAGTTTTGCATTCTCTCCATTCTTTCAGACGGAGATGCTTACCCCACCGAAATTATTGAACGCATGAAACTGGCCCGGCTTGTAGTGGTGGAAGGCACGCTCTATCCGCTGCTTACCCGCCTGAAAAACATGGACTTACTCACCTACCGCTGGGAAGAATCAACCTCAGGGCCGCCGCGTAAATATTACCGGCTTACCGAAACAGGTATTAGTTTTTTACGCGAACTGGAAGCCACCTGGGACGAACTGGTGGCCTCGGTAGAGCAGGTTACCCAAAAGCCGCAGCAGCAGGCCATATCAGCCGCAGTGCCTTTTAATCCGGAAGCTGCTCCGCAGCCCGAAAAACAAGCAAACAACCACACAACCACCAACGATAATACTGAAGTACAATGAACAAGACGGTAACCATCAATATCAGCGGCATTATTTTTCATATCGAGGAAGATGCGTTTGAGGTATTGCGCAATTACCTGCAAACCCTGCGCAACCGTTTCAGCCAGGAAGAAGGCTGCGACGAAATAATGGCCGACATTGAAGCCCGCATTGCCGAACTGCTCAAAGCCAAAACCGGTATTTCGAAAGAGGTGATTGTGATGGCCGACGTAGAAGGCGTAATTGCCGTAATGGGCAGCCCCGAATCGTTTGCGGAAGGCGAAGAACCCCAGCAAACACAAAATACCGGCCAGCAAAACCAGCAGAACCAGCAAAACAATACCGGCCAGCAAAGCTACTCGCGCGGATACGCCCGCCGACGGCTCTTCCGCGATCCCGACGACCGTATTATTGGCGGTGTTTGCGCCGGTTTGGGACATTATTTCGATATCAATCCCATCTGGATCCGCCTTACACTGGCCGTGAGCTTCTTTGTATTCGGTTCAGGATTTCTGCTTTACATACTCCTGCTCATCATTATGCCCAAAGCCGAAACCACAGCCGAAAAGCTTGAAATGCGCGGCGAGCCGGTTGACGTAAACAACATAAGCCGAAGCATTAAGGATGATTTCGAAAACTTCAAACGGCGCATGGAGGATCTGGGCGAAGAAGCCAGCAACTGGGGTAAAAAACAGTTCGGATCGGCCCGCGAAAACTATAACAGCGAACGCCGAAACAGCCGTGGCATTGAACGGGTGCTTGGGTCACTATTTGAAGTAGCCGGGCGCGTGTTTTCTTTTGTACTGCTCGTAATAGGTGTAGGCATACTCATCGGCATACTTACGTCAACCTTTACCTTTCACCGCGTGGGCCCCGACGAACTTGGCCATAGTTTCAGAAACCTGTTCAGCAGCAACAGCGATTACATACTTGCCATTATTGCCTTCTTCCTCGTGTTCGGTATTCCGGCCATGATGATGATTTATCAGGGAATTAAAGCACTTTTCAATATTAAAGTAACAACTAAGGTAATTGGATATAGCGCCCTGTCGCTCTGGTTTATAGGTATCGTTATTGGCATCTACTGCGGCGTGGGCGTGGCTTCCAATTTCCGCCACAGCGGTCACATTACCGAACGCTTTAATTTTGCCAGTCCGGCACCCGATACCCTGCAGCTTTCGGTAAATATTGACTCCGATCTGGAAAACGAAACCTATAATTATCGCCACAAGAAATATAAAAATCACGACCGCCGCTACGCGTATTTTGCAGTAACCAACGAAGGCATGAAATTCGGTACCACCGAACTGCATATTATCCCTTCGCAAACCGGCCAATATGAGCTGGTGATACACAAATACTCCGAAGGCAGTACCCGCGAAGAAGCCGGTCTGCTGGCACGAGAAATACGTTTTCAGTTGCGTCAGGAAGGGAATAAACTCATCATCCCCGGTTCATTTACCATTGGGCACGACCAGAAATGGCGGGCGCAGGAAGTGGAGCTTGAGCTACATGTACCTCAGGGAAAGGTAGTTAACCTTGACCAAAGTACACGTGAAATCATTCACAACGTGGACAATGAGCAAAACACCTATGACCCGAATATGGCAGGCCGCCGCTGGCGTATGGGTAAAGACATGCTGACCTGTGTGGATTGCGACGGACTTGATATGGAGAATACAAATTCCAAAGCCCGTGAAAATTCGCAAGCCAATAAGCAAGCCGACAGTACAGCCAAAGCGCAGGATGAACTGGAAAAGAAAATTCAGCGTGTGGCCGACAGTATTCGCAATGCGGCCGGGAAAAAATAATTGCACGGAACTGTAACTATACGTCCTGTCTGTTCGTCTTATTCACAACAGCTCCCCATTTTGGTTAGGTATTCAGGACCTGTTTCATGCAATTGAATGAGATACGCCGGTTTCGCAGCCCGGCGTATCTTTTTTTATGACCTTTGCCAAAATTCACAGCTATATATGAATACCGAGAGCCGCGCTGCTTATCTGATCCGTCATTTACACATGCAGCCGCATCCCGAAGGCGGGTACTATGCCGAGCATTACCGCTCGCAGTTGCTGGTGGAACGCCAAAACGAGGCGCCTCGCAGTGCGGTAACTTCAATTTACTATCTGCTTCAGCAAAATGAAGTTAGCCGCTGGCATGTAGTGGATGCCGACGAGATCTGGCACTGGCACGAGGGCAACGAGCTGGAACTTTGGCTGGTGAATCCGGAAATTACGCAATTGCGTGTAATCAGGCTCGGCCAGCCGGGGGCTGATACGCAGCCTTCGGCGGTGGTGCCGGCGGGCTGGTTTCAGGCCGTGCGTTCTACCGGCAGTTACAGCCTTTGCGGCTGCACGGTGGCTCCGGCTTTTCAGTTCAGCGGGTTCCGTTTTACCTCCCCGCAGGAAGCCGAAAAACTAAGCCAGCTACACCCCGATGCAGCCGCGTTTTGTTAAGAAATTAAAAAATACACCTCCGGGCTGTAACGAAATACACATTTCAGCGTCTTATACCTGAACATCCTCCCAACCTTTGGTCAGGTCTGTTTCTTTTGGGAGGAATTTGTTTCGTGCAATTGGTGTGCAGGAAAAGCCGGCTTTCGCAGCGTCGGCTTTTCCTTTTTTCTTTCAGTTGATCTTAATCATTTTAAGAAGCAGATTTCACTAAAAAGTGTATGTTTGCAACCGATAAAAAACTCAACAGAAAACACAATTATGGCCAATCACGACGCACACCACGACGGACACGACCACGATCATGATCACACCGAAGGCAACCGCCAGTATTATCCCAAAGGCTGGTGGATTCCGCTGGTGGCGCTTGTAGTTTTTGCTATAGGTTTTGCCGGTTTGGGCGGCTGGCTCTTCAGCCTTTCCGGTACCGACCGCTGGGGCAAACACAGTGCCGATGACGAACACGGACATGGCGGCCACAAAACCGAAATGGCAGCTCACCACGATGGCGACAAGCACGAGGCTGATCACAAGCACACTTCAGAAAATGATTCTATGCTTGCTCCCGACAGCAACATGGTGATTACGAAACTGAACGACGGCAAAGAAATCAGCGGTGCTCCCAATGGCATCGAATCAGCACTGGTGGCTTTTATCAGCGATGCAGCAAAGCCGGTTGACAAAACCACCTGGTTTACATTCGACCGTCTTGTATTTGAAACCGGCAAAGCCAGCCTCAACCTGAACGACGCCGGAACCCTGGCCCAGCTTGATAACATGGCCGCTGTGTTGAAAGCATATCCGGCTGTAGAGCTGAAAATTGGCGGTTATACCGACAATACCGGCAAAAAAGAAGACAACCAGAAACTTTCGCAGCAGCGCGCAGAGTCGGTTATGGCCGAAATTGCAAAGCGCGGCATTGACGCAAAACGCCTCGCCGCAGAAGGCTACGGCGATCAGTTCCCCAAAGCCGATAACAGCACCGAAGAAGGCCGCGCTCAAAATCGCCGTATTGATGTGCGTGTAACCAAAAAATAATTCGCGCCGCTTCACGAACAGCATAATTTAGCCCGCTTTAAACGCCACTGATGTCATTTCAGTGGCGTTTTTTATTGCAGCAAATTGTCGCAGTTCTTTTTTGAAAGGCTGTCCGAATTTTGTCTTTAAACGTTTTTTCTCCGACAAGTCATCGGCGCTGAATTTAACGGCACAGACAACACCAAAAAGTAACGACAAACAAGGTAACGCGGCAAACAAAAATTGACCCTCACACAGCCGGAGGATGAAATTTGGAAAGCGTTTTAATGCCCGGAAAATTTGCCTCAGCTAAACAGGTAAAATTACTGTTTAGCAGTTCATTTATTGGTTGATGGTTTGTTTAACCTATACCCATTTTATCATAAACAAAACAGGCACCTATTTTGCCGGCTGTTGCTGATACATGCTTATTTTATTAACGGATTTAGTTTACAGAAAACAAGTAGAGAGCCGTTTTATTTAGTAAGATGATTACTAATCAGATGATTTCAACATCTGTTAACAACTCCACATTTTGTTAATTGTGAATGATTAACACAGGATTGTCGCAAACAAACTAGATCTGTTGATAACCGTATTGACGGAGGGGGGGCTTGCTATGTAGGTTTGTCTCGACCCCTGCCTGTCAACCCCGATTGACCGAGCAGCGCCTGTAAGTCTTAAGTATAGTAAGTACAGTTATGATTGATAAAGCGCTGTCGTTCCTCCAAAAAGAGCTGAACGAATATTTAAAATTAAAAATGGGTTCTACCACGGATATGGTAACCCTTACATCCATTATTGCCCAGAACGGAAATCTCGACATTGATGCCGGAACGCTTGGTATGATGGTGGTAAATATTGAAGAAGAAAAGCAGTTTCGTTCCGTATCGCCGCAAACCATTCAGGTAGGTTCAAATTACACCTTGGTAAATCCCGAACTGAAGATCAATGTGTATATGATGATTGCGGCCAATCATACCAGCCACACGGAAGCGCTTAAACTTATTTCCAACACGATATTATTTTTTCAGGGGCGCAATACATTTTCCAATGTGGAGTTTCCGGCACTGGATGATGTGGAGCAGTTAATGGTTGACTTATACACCATCAATTTCGAGCAGCAAAACCAGTTGTGGGCTTCTATCGGAGCAAAATACCTGCCTTCGGTGCTTTACCGTATCCGGATGCTGATTATGAACGACAACCTTGTACGCGATACGGCTCCGGCTGTTAGCACATTTGATCGCTCTTTTGCGGGCGGACGCGAATAAAGCCGTATTATGAAAGATCAGTTTAAAACATTATTCCGCTTAGATTGCACACACACGTTTTATTCCAACGGACGCTGTGGCGATTTTACCTTGCAGCCTACTGCAGCCACAGCACAGTTGCTTCGCAGCCGGCGTTGTGTGTTCAGATGGGGCGGTGATTCGGGCGCGGTGATTTATCAGCTCAACGAAACAGCCTCTTTACCGCTTACTGCTTTCCAGACTAATGAAGCACTCTCTTTTGCAATCATCAATAACTCGGCCGAATTCTTTCATTTTACCACCACCACAGAATTACCGGCCATTGGTAAAATAAATCTCTACCGCAATGTGTCGCGCACGGTAACGGCCGGCTATTTATCGCTCCTCAAAACCGAAGCTTTTCTTACGGCCGGAGTAATCACACACAAAATAAAAACCAATAGTGCAGCATCCATCGAACTGAGGAACCGCGAAGGAATAATAATCCGTTCAGGAAGCATTGAGGCCGGTTCGCAGAACAAAGAATATCAGTTCGACATACAAACCCTTCCCACCGGCTTATACGAAGTGCACGAAACCGTAGGAGCCGCACCGCCCGACAGAACATACTACTATGCGGATGCCGAACTGCTCAACAGCAGAATATTCGGCATTGTGCTCATCGAAAATAAAACAGCCTACCCCTATGACTATTCAGGAAACGATGCCTACAAACTGGGATTCACCGCCACGAGCGGGACCTGGAATTACTACCTGGTTATGCCATCAACAGGAGTAGCCACACAGTATTTTGTAGAAGACAAAAGCAACGGTGAAAACCGTTACAGCGAGACATTGGCCGGCCCCATTGTATTCAACCGGGTCACCAATATTCCTTCTACAGATACCGTGGCTCCGCTGCTTCAAAAATCCGGCAAAACGGTGGTTTTGTTCCAGTCGGCTCAGCCCATCGCTTTCAAACAGAAAGCACGGCGACTGCTTCAACTGCTTCACAAAACACAGGTGGGAAACAACCTGGTTACAAAAGTTATTGTGGCCGATTTGTCGAACCCCGACATCCGTAAAACCGGCACCAACCTGTTCATCTACATCTGAACAACCATAAACAAGAATCATCAACCACAAATCCAATTCACCTATGGCTACCTACAAAACGCCAGATGTTTACGTCGAGGAAATCTCGGTGTTCCCTCCCTCCGTTGCGGAAGTGGAGACCTGTATCCCCGCTTTTATCGGATATACAGAGAAAGCAACAAAAATCAGTAACAACGATCTGATTAACAAACCTACCCGAATCACCTCAATGCTCGACTATGCGCAGTATTTTGGCGGGGCGCCTGAGGTTAATGTATCATCTGTTGCTATTGATAACAATAACAATTACCAGCAAGCCACTATGTCAACTTCGTATTACATGTACGACAGTTTGCGCTTGTTTTATGCCAATGGCGGTGGTGATTGCTACATTACTTCAATCGGACTTTACGAAACCACACCTTCGCCCGATCTGGCTGAGTTTCAGAACGGTCTTTCAGCTGTAGAAATGGTTGATGAACCCACCATTCTTGTTTTTCCTGATGCGGTGAGTCTGTCGGGCGATGGCCTTTACACAATTCAGCAGGCAGCACTCTCACAGGCCAACAAACTCAAAGATCGTTTCTGCGTATTTGATCTGGCAAAAAACGATGCTGTTGGCGATACCTTCCGCAGCAAAATCGGTATCAACTACCTGAAATATGGTTCGGCCTACACGCCCTGGCTCAATGTAAGCCTCTCAAAAAACATCACGTACAAAAACGTGAAATCGGTACTCAGCAAAGGAGGAAGCCCTGTAACGCTCGACTCGCTTACTGCTGATCCGGCACTGAAATCTCTGATCACAGACTATAACAATCTGCTCAACGATATCAACACCGTAAACGGCGACACACTCGCTGCTTCAGGTGCATACCGCAATCAGGTTAATACTGCAATTGCCAGCGTTATAACTACTGCACCTACCCCTACACAAATTCAGGCGGTGCTGGAGAAAATTTACGACGGTTTTGAAAAAGTTAATGCCTGGGCCACATCACTCACCAGCAGCCGTCTTATCGACGCTACCACCGGTGCTATTCGTCAAAAAATCCAGACCCGCCTCAACCCGGTTTGGACAGAGCTTGCCAAACTCGAATACGAGCTTGATGCTGAAGAATCAGCGTATGTTCCTCAGTCTGGCACCACTACACTAAATAATGCTTATGGCTGGTTTGATGAAACAACCCTTGGCGGATTGCCATCAACAACTTATGTAAACGGAACCACAGCAACCGACCGTTACAATTCGGCACTTACTGCTGCCAAGGCATTGTTCAATCAGGCCGAAGCTGCATTTATTGAAGTGCTTGATGCGGTGAACACACTCGACGAGACTCTCGAAAACGCGCTGCTTGAATCATTCCCGCTGTATAAAACAATCATTCAGGGAATGAATGATTCGGCAACCGTAATGCCCCCCTCCGGTGCTGTTGTGGGCCAGTATGCAGCTACCGACCGCGACCGCGGCGTGTGGAAGGCTCCCGCCAACGTAAGCCTTTCATCTGTTGTTGGCCCGGCTACCACCTTTACCGCTTCACAGCTTGATGCATTGAACATTGATGTAAATGCTGGTAAATCAATCAACGCCATCCGCTCGTTTGTAGGCAAAGGCACACTCATCTGGGGTGCGCGTACACTGGCCGGCAACGACAACGAATGGCGTTACATTCCGGTTCGCCGCTTCTTCAACACCGCCGAAGAATCGATCAAGAAATCGACCTACTGGGCTGTGTTTGAGCCGAACAACGGCAACACCTGGATTAAGGTGAAAGGTATGATTGAGAATTACCTCACCAACAAATGGAAAGAAGGTGCACTGGTAGGTGCCAAGCCCGATGAAGCATTTTTTGTGCGTATTGGTCTGGGACAAACCATGAGTGCCCAGGATATCCTTGAGGGTTACATGAAGGTGGAAATCGGCATGGCTGTAGTTCGCCCGGCAGAATTCATCGTCCTCAAATTCTCTCACAAACTCCAGCAGTCGTAATACACGGCAGCACGAACCACAAAGTGTTTAACTCTATAACAAACAACCATTATGGCAAATAAATATCCGCTGGCTGTGTTCCACTTCCGTGTCGATTGGGGAAGTGCCAGCATCAGCTTCACCGAAGTATCAGGTCTTACACAGGAACTTCAGGCCATTGAATACCGCACCGGCGATCTGCCGGAGTATTCATCCATCAAAATGCCGGGTATGCGCAAGTACAACAACATTACCCTTAAGCGCGGACTTACCAAAGGCAACAACGAGTTTTTTACCTGGCTCAATTCCGTTAAACTGAACGAAATTGAACGCCGCGACATCACCATCAACCTGCTCAACGAAAAACACGAGCCGGTGGTGATCTGGAAAGTGCAAAATGCGTTCCCGGTAAAACTCGAAGGCCCCGGCCTGAAAGCCACTGGTAACGAAGTCGCCATCGAATCGATGGAACTTGCCCACGAAGGTTTAACTGTTGAATTCGCATAAGCGTGGCCAACAGAAAAAATCCGAATTATTATCCGCCTGTTAACTTCCATTTCAAGGTGGAACTCATCTCCGACGAATCCGGCACTACAATGGCCGAGGTCTCGTTTTCGGAAGTGGGTGGCCTGAGCATGGAACTTGGCGTGGAGGAATTGTCGGAAGGCGGTGAAAACCGATATACACACCGCCTTCCGACTAAATCAAAATTCGGAAATCTCAGCCTCAAACGCGGTATGTTGCGCGGCGACTCGGAAGTGGTGAAATGGGTTATGGATGCCATAAGCAACCATAAATTTTCAACCTGCACCGTGTACGTGTCGCTGCTCAACTTCAATCACGAGCCGGTAAGAACATGGAAGTTTGTAAAGGCATGGCCCCTGAAATGGGTAACTGCTGATCTGAAAGCCACCGACAACGCCATTGTGATTGAAACATTTGACCTCGCCTACGCCTACTTTACAATCGATAATCCGAAAGAGTCGAGCACACGCCCCTCTGCACAAACACGCACAAACGAAAGGCAATGACGGTTCAGGTAAACGAAATCATTATTCGCGCCACCATTACTGATGCTTCTTCCGCACCTCCGGCAGGAGGAGGAACGGGTAATGCACAGGAAAAAGAAGACATCATTACCGAATGTGTGGAACAGGTGCTCGAAATTCTGCGCCGCGAAAATAAACGCTGAGACCGACTATGGCAGTACAAAGCACTCCTACCGATACCGGTTTGGTAAAAATGAAGATCCTCACCTTCAAAACTGAAAAGTTCGAGAAGGGTGATAAAGGTGATCCCGCTGAGTTTGAACTCATGTTCAACCCCACTACATATACATCAAAGTATGAAGTAGTGTATGAACCCGAACAGGGAAAAGGCAATACTGCCGGTGCCCCGAAGTTTGGCAAAATTAAACCGCGCGATTTCTCTTTTGAATTCATTTTCGACGGTACCGGTGTATCGGCTCCTAAAACAGACGTTCACTTAAAAATTCAGGATTTTCTCAAAGTGGCTGTCATAAGCCGCGAAGACACTCACCGTCCGCATTTCTTAACCCTGAATTGGGGGAAACTGGCTATTAATGTAATTCTTAAAACAGCCGACATAGCCGTTACCCTGCTTGATGCGCAGGGCAATCCGCTCAGGGCTAAAGTTACTGCCACATTTACCGAAAGCATTGAAGATACCCTGCGCGTTAGGCAGGAAAACCAGCAGTCGCCAAACCTCACCCACCTCAGGCAGGTTAAAAACGATAGCAAACTGCCCATTATGGCATTGAAAGAATACCGCGACCACACCTACTACCTTTCTGTGGCACGCGCAAATAATCTCAACAATTTCCGCCGCTTAAACATTGGCAGCCAGATTAAATTGCCTCCGGTGGTAAATGAGGAGAAAAAAGCATGAGTAACGAGAATCAAAGGGTAATACCCACACCTAAGCCGAATGACCTTTCCACGTTTGATATCAAACTGGGAGGAAGCGATATGAAGCCTGAATACAAGGTAACTTCTATCGACATTGGAAAGGTGTACAATAAAATCTCGTATGCCCGCATTACACTCAGCGATGGCGATCCGGCCACGCAAACATTTGCGATCAGTGACTCGGATGACTTCAAGCCCGGACAGGAAATTGAAATTCAACTGGGCTATCATGGCGAAAACGAAACTGTATTTAAGGGAATTATTCTCGGACACGGAGTACGCATTCGCAACAACAAGGGCAATTTTCTGCTCATCGAAGCCCGCGATAAAGCAATTAAGCTTACCGGTGCACGAAAAAGTGCTTATTTCTACGAACAGAAAGACAGTGAAATAATTGAACAGCTTGCTTCCGGCGCCGGCCTGCAAACTGATGTGGAAGCCACCGGCGTGAAGCACAAAGAAATGGTACAGTACCACGTATCAGACTGGGATTTCCTGCTGGCACGTGCAGAAGCATGCGGATTGCTTGTGCTCACCGACGACGGTAAGCTGATAGCGAAGAAAGCAGACACCTCAGGCGAAATTGCACTTCAACTCGAATTCGGAGCCACCATGCTTGAATTTGAAGCCACAATGGATGCCGAAACGCAGGTGAAAGCCATAAAAAGTAAAACCTGGAATTTCTCCGATCAGGAGCTGGTGGAAACAGAAGGCAGCGACCCCTCGGTAAACGGAAACGGAAACCTCGACGCTGCTGCACTGGCCGATGTGATGGGAATTGACCCGATGCCATTGCTGCATCCCGGAAAGTTTGAAGAACAGGAACTGAAAGACTGGATTGATGCACGTACTGTGAGGCATAAGCTGGCCCGTATTTGCGGACATGCCCGTTTTCAGGGACTGGGAAGCATGAAACCGGGACAAATGATTGACCTCAAAGGCGTGGGCGACCGTTTTAACGGCAAAGCTTTTGTAACCGGCATCCGTCATCAGGTAAACGGCACAAACTGGACAACCGACTTGCAGTTTGGTTTCTCAGAACGTGGCTTTGCCGAACAGTTTGAACTGGCCGACCGAAAAGCATCGGGTATGTTGCCGGGTGTAAACGGACTGCATGTGGGCCTGGTGACCAAGCTCGGCAGTGATCCGGATGGAGAAGACCGCATACAGGTGAAAATGCCGTTGCTCGACAATGCCGCTGAAGGGATATGGGCGCGCGTTTCCACGCCCGACGGAGGAAACAAACGCGGTATTTTCTTCCGCCCTGAAGTGGGCGACGAAGTACTGCTCGGATTCCTTAACGATGATCCCCGACAGCCGGTGGTGCTGGGCATGCTCAACAGCAAAAAGATGCCCGCACCCGTTACTGCCGACAGCGACGATAATCACATCAAAGGTATTTACACCCGCAGTGAGATGAAATTCTTTTTCGACGACGAAAAAAAAATCATCACACTCGAAACACCCGGCAAGCAAACCGTGGTGATAGACGACGACAAAGGCGCCATTACGCTCACCGACAAAACAGGAAACATTGTGGAGATGAGCGACAAGGGCATCACATTTACAAGTAAAAAAGACATCATTCTTGATGCCGCCTCGGGCGATATTAAGATGAGTGCCACAAATATTAAAGCAGAAGCCTCTGCACAGCTTACCGCCAAAGGAAGCGCAGGTGCCGAAGTTTCGGCCGGCGGAAATATGGTGGTTAAAGGTGCAATGGTTCAGATAAACTGATACAACTATGGCAATGGCTGCAAGAGTGGGCGATATGCACGTATGCCCGATGGTTACCGGAACTGTGCCTCACGTAGGCGGCCCGGTTATGCCCCCGGGGGCGCCAACGGTTATGATTGGCGGTATGCCCGCTGCCGTAGTAGGCGGTATGTGTACATGCACCGGCCCGCCAGATACCATTGCTAAAGGTTCGGCAACGGTAATGATTGGCGGACAACCCGCGGCACGCATGGGCGATACCACCGCTCACGGCGGAAGCATTGTAGTAGGTTGTCCGACAGTAATGATTGGCGGTTAATAAATGATTTGACACAGACAGAATATGAATACCTACGATGTGAATTACGACTTTCTGGGAACCGGCTGGAGTTTCCCGCCCACCTTTAACCAGGTGGCCGGCGATGTGCAGCTTACTTCCATGCTCGACGATATTAAATCGAGCTTGCATATCCTGCTGTCAACCTCAATAAACGAACGAATTATGCAGCCCGACTATGGCTGCAACCTGAACCGGTTTCTGTTTGAACCTATGGACAGCAACCTGATCAGCTACATGGAGAAAATGATTAAGGATGCCATATTCTATCACGAAGCACGCATCCGTCCCGAAAAGATTGTCATTGACTCCGAGTTTTACCTCGAAGGTAAAATTATCATTACGGTAGAGTTTACGGTTTCTGCCACCAACTCACGATATAATTTCGTTTACCCCTATTACCTCAACGAAGGCAACGGCGTAAGCCGCTGATTGAACTATGAGCGAAATCGACCATAACTGTGGCTGTGAAGTAAAAAACCCGTTGCAACGCGACGGAACCAGCCAGGCCGAACGCCTGCTAAAGGCGCTTGACCCGACATACGTGCAGGTTGACGAACGTAATATCGATGACCTGCTGCGATTCGCACTGAAATACGCGGAGAAACTCAATTTTTATAACGAAGGGAATCAGTTGAACGGCAACTGGTATAACTTCCTGGCGAAAGACGTGTCGGTACTTTGTGCAAACATTAGCGGCACCAACCTCGATCAGCTGGTGAAAGACTTCCGCAGCGCATTCCAGAAATTGGATTTGCTTGCACAGCTCAATGCACCTTCTCCGGCCGAAATTACGGAAGCGAAAACCACCTACCTCTCGCTTTATAAACCTGTAATTGATCTGATCAACCTGCTGGGACAGTGGCACGACCTGTGCGACGAAAAGCTGACCCTGCGTTCGGACCTTTCGCTCTATTTCACATCTGTGTTCAGCGAAGGATTCAGTCGTTTCCGAAACATTGATGCCGCTGCAGCCAATCCGCTCTATGATCTTTTACCCGAACCTCCCCCACCGGGAGTAAGCTCATGGGCTGTAAACGGACTTTCAATCAACTCCGACTGGCTGACCCAGATCAATACAACACCTGTAACACCAAACTTCGACATTTTCGTTGGGCTTTCGCCTGCTCAAAAGCATAAATGCACACTCGCAGCGGCTTATTTCATCAGAGGTATTTTTGATGAATTCTACATGGCCCTGCTCAATATTATTTCGCGGGCTCCTGAATACCTGCTCAAGAGTCTTGAAGCGTTTCCCTACCACAAAGCGCAGGCGGGTTTGTTTCTTGCTTTTTTGCAATTGTTTGGCTACGCACAAAAGCACATCAATAAAATTACCCGCCGCCATCTTGATTTCTATTTTGACCGCGTACTTAAACTCGAACGCAAACCGGCAGTAGCCGACAGTGTTCATCTTATTTTTGAACTGGCAGCCAATGTGGCACAGTTTGAAATTAAAGAAGACACATTGCTCAAAGCCGGTAAAGATGCTTTAGGCAAACCACTTTCATACGGCACCGACGATACGCTGGTATTTAACAAAGCACAGGCTACTGAGTTCAAAAGCATTTACATCCAGCGTTACAAACCCTCAGACGGTATTGAACGTACAGCCTTGTTTGCCTCACCTGTAGCGAATTCGGCAAACGGACTTGGTGCCGCATTAGATACTGCATTGCCGCAATGGGAAGCTTTCGGCTCACCACAACTGTCGCTGGAAACCGGCTTTACACCTGCGTTCAGCATGCCCGATGCCACAGTAGGTTTTGCCATTGCATCGCCACAATTAATTTTGCGCGAGGGTGAACGAAAAATTATTGTTACCGTTACCCTCAAAAATAATCTCTCTGGGTTTCCTGCTTCGCCTCCGGCATCGGCATTCAATTTTCAGATTACTACCGCCAAATCGTGGTTTACTTTCGATGCAGTAGCCAACCCTGCTACGGTGGATATTGACTATGTGGCGGGCAGCCGGAAACTCATCTTCACCCTTACCCTGCTCAACGATGATCCGGCAACCTCGGCCTGGAACAGCAAAGTGCATGGCGGCACCTACTCATCGTCGCTCTGGCCAGTGATGCGGGTAACGCTGAACAACAACATCGCAAACGGAAACATCTGGCAGCTTCTTCAGAATGCCGAGCCCGAAAGTGTGAATGTAACTGTGGAGGTAAAAAATCTGCAAAGCATCATTATTCAGAATGATGCGGCCAAAGGCGATCCGGCCAAACCTTTCCAGCCCTTTGGTGTTCAGGCCCCGCGCGGTGCCGCATTTTACATTGGCAGCGATGAAATTTTATACAAAAGTATTTACGAACTCAATGTAACGGTTGACTGGCACGAAACTCCTGAGCTTCAGTTTAAGGATCATTATCAGCATTATTTCAGTGTGCCGGCCACCACTTCGCCTACTGCAGCTGCGGTAACCGTGTTAGGTGGCAATAACCCGTTTGCGAATAATCAGTCGGTACTGGCTACGGTAAGTTATCTCTCCGGACGTGTGTGGAAAAAACCCGATGTACAAAATTTACCCACACCAGGACCCGGAATTGCCAGAGTGATAAATAATACCAATGATGTGCAGGTAACCCTGTTTCAGAATACCGCCACCGATCTTCATACCTTTTCCTTCCAGTCGTCGAATCCGGCAACACAAAGACCCATTTTCAATGCTGATTTACCGGATCCCGATCAGTTTGAAGAACTGAAAGAATTTACCACCACTACACAGCGCGGTTTTATTCGTTTGCAGTTAGGCAATCTGGATTTTCAGCACAACAAGTATGCTGCCGCACTGATGCGTGCCGCGCAATTAAACAGCACGCCCGGCACACCACAAATTGCACGTATAAATCCGCCTTACACCCCCATTTTTAAATCCATCAGCGCCTCCTACAAATCAGGACGCAACCTGAATACCACACACGATCAGTTTTACCTTGTTCATCCGTTTGGCGAGGAGCGCGTTACGTTCGACGCAAACGGCTCTTTTGTATCCACAACGGCCATCAATACGCCGCCCGAAGAAGCCGGTGCTTTTCGCAGTGCATCCAATCCAGCCATTATGGCCGATCCGGGCGATGCGGAAATAGCCGAAGTAGTGGGAAGCGGAAAAGCATCCAGTCGTTGTCTTGTACCCAAGTACACCATTAACGAAAGCATAGACACAAGGCCGGAACCGATAGCGCGCAGACTGGAAGGCATGTTGTTTATCGGGCTCAAAGGCTTGAATCCACAGGAAAGTGTATCAATGCTTGTACAAACGGTTGACGATAGTGCCGATCCCAACCAGAACCAGCCTGAAGTACACTGGAGCTACCTGCGAAACAATGAATGGGTTGCCCTTGATCAGTCGATGCTCATTTCCGATACCACCAACGGCTTCATCAACAGCGGCCTAATCGAACTGAGCATACCCGAAGACGCCAGCAACACCAACTCCATACTTACCAATGGTTTGCACTGGCTGCGGGCTGCCACCGTGCTCAAGGAAGATCCGGTAATTGATGCACCTGTACTTACACTGCCCGGTTCCACCAGTGCGCTGAGTAATGTACTAAACATACACACCCAGGCCATAAAAGCCAGTTTCCGAAACAACAACAACGATCCCGAGCACCTGCGTGAGGCCCTGCCGGCTGCCACCATCTCGAAACTCGAAAACAGCAACTCGGCTATTAAATCAGTAAGCCAGCCCTACGCTTCATTTGGCGGTAAACTCAGCGAAGCCGGAAATGAATACTACCGCCGTGTCAGCGAACGTTTGCGCCATAAAGGCCGCGCCATTACCATCTGGGATTACGAACGCCTTGTGCTCGAAAACTTCCCTTCAATTTATAAGGTGAAATGTATTAACCACATGCGTCACCGCATCATCAACAACGAAGCCTGCTTCAACCAAATGGCCGGAGGCGGTGTAACAGTTATTGTGGTGTCGAACCTGCGCAACCAAAATCTGGTAAATCCGCTTCAACCCACTACCAGTACAGCCACGCGCGAAGAAATCAGACTCATGCTGAAAAAACGGAATTCGCGTTTTGCCGATGTAAGTGTGATTAATCCGGTGTACGAGGAAGTACAGGTACATTTCAAAGTGTATTTCGGAAAAAAATGGAGCAGTGATAAAGGTTATTACAGTTCACTGCTCAACGAAGACATTAAGAAATTCCTCTCGCCCTGGGCTTATGCCGAAGGCACCGACATCCGCTTCGGAGGTAAACTGCACGCATCATACATCCTTAATTTCATTGAGGAACGCGAATACGTGGATTATATCACCGATTTCAAAATGTACAGAGCCGAAAATGGTGAAGTACCTGCAAATAGTCAGCCGCTCGAAGAAATAAGCGCATCACAGGTATATTCCATTCTTGTATCAGCTCCTAATCATATTATCTCGTATTGATTATGACAGACCGCCAGCTCACAATACCTAAAACACCCGAGCTCGATACGAGTGAAAACTACTCCCTGCTCAGCAGCGAAGGAATAAAATTTATCGAACGGCTTTCTTCCAAAATCTGGACTGATTACAACGTTCACGATCCGGGTATTACCATTATGGAATTGCTGTGCTATGCCATTACCGATCTTGGCTACCGCACGTCATTCCCGCTCGAAGATATTCTGGCTCCGCATCCGTCGGAAAATAATCCTGCACGCGATTTTTTCACCGCCGCAGAAGTATTGCCTGTTAATCCAACCACTGAAACTGATTTACGCAAAATAATCATTGATGTAAAAGGAGTAAAGAATGCGTGGATTACCACGGCACGCACCAGCGAAGCTCCTGTGTACATAAACAGCAACTACGGAGAGCTTACCAACAATCCCGCTTTTGCCACGGGCATACTTCCGCTCAACGGCCTTTTCAATATCATGCTTGAATATGAAATGCCGGGCGACGGAAAGGAAGAAAGTGAACTAAATACCGAGGAAAAACAAATCAGAGCGAACGTAAAAGAACAGACCCGTCGCGATGTGCATGCAGCCGTAATGGCCTACCGCAACCTTTGTGAAGACCTTCTCGGAATCAGTGAAGTAAGCATCAATGAAATTGCCATCTGCGCCGATATTGAGGTGCGGCAGAATGCCGATATCAATCTGGTGATGGCAAAAATTTACCAGATTGCCATTAACTACTGCTCGCCTTCACTCAATTTCTACACCCTTGAAGAAATGCTCGATAAGAGCTACACGGTGGATGAAATTTTTGAAGGACCGCTGCTTCGTCACGGATTCCTCGATAACACGGAAGTAGAAAATGCCAACCTGCGCGAAAAACTATATACGTCTGACCTGATCAATGCCATTATGGACATTGAAGACGTGATTGCTGTGCGTGGTTTTAAACTGCTGCGTTATGAAGATGGCGTACTGAAAGATACCGAACCGTGGATCCTTTCGCTTAATCCGGGGTTTGCGGCACAGTTTTCGCGACTGAAATCAAAGCTTCTTTTTTATAAAGGTCTGCTGCCGTTCATGGCTCAGCAGGATGAAGTACTGGTTGAACTAAACCGTTTGCAGCAAAGCAGCGGACGATTCCGCAAAACCGGGCATAAGATGGACATTGAAGTGCCCAAAGGAAAATGGCGTGAGTTGAATGACTATTTCCCGGTACTGAATGATTTTCCGCTGGTGTATGGTATTGGACAGCCCGGATTGTCTGACAATGCTTCCGACCTGCGAAAGGCACAGGCGCGGCAGTTAAAAGCCTACATGCTTTTTTTCGAGCAGCTGCTTACTAATTATCTGGCTCAGCTGGCCGGCGTACGCAAACTCTTCTCGGCATCAGAAACCGTTGACCGGCGTACACTTACAGTTACCGGCAGAAGTTATTATACCCAACTGCTTAAAGATTATTCGGCAGATGAGCAAAGCGGTATAAACGATTTCAACAGCCTGATCAACTTTACTGAATATCAGGAAGAGCTCAATAAGCTGGTGGAAGACGAATCGCTTTTTGCCGAACGGCGTAACCGTTTTCTCGATCATTTGCTGGCGCGTTTCTGCGAAAGCATGACCGAATACAGCCTCATTCTTTTTCACCAGATGGGCAAGGAAGCCGGAAGCCTGCGTCTGGTTGCCGACAAAGAAGCCCTGCTGCGCGACTACAGTCTGCTGAGCCGCGACAGAGGCAAGGCATTTAACTACCGCAAAAAAATTCCCAATGCAACGCCTCCGCCTGCACAGCTTCCTGATGTCTGGAATACCACCAATGTGGCCGGACTGAAAGTACGCATTGCACGCCTGCTGGGTATGGCCGGTGTACCCGTGGAAGATGATGACGACAGTAACCTGCGTGTAATAAGCACCGGTACCAACAGATGGCGCGTACAATTAGTAAACGCAAACGGTGATTTGCTGCTTGATACGCCCAACTTCTCCACGTTTGAGCTGGCCCAGAAACGCTACTACGAAATTCGCGAAAGCGGCATGCTGGCGTCGAACTTTGTAACCGACACTGGCGACCTTTCACTCCGCCTGAATGATACAGGCGATAACAGCCGCGAACTGGCCTACCAGTTTTTCGACAACCTGACAGAACTCAATACCTTCTCGGCACAGGCCATTGCGCTGCTTGCCGAAGACATTATCATCGACCGCATTCGCCGCAGAAGCATTGCTACCGACATGTTCAGCATTCAAACATGTACGGCAAACTCTGCTCCCGGCTGGCAGGTGGTAATGAATGCCCCGGTAAACGACAATCCCGGAGCGCCTGTGCAAACCTTCCTCACTACCGTGTGTGAAGACAGCCTCGAATGTGCCGAAGGGCATCTGCTCTTCATGCTCCACTCGGGCGATGAAGAAGATAACTACGTGATGAAAGACAACGGGCCGGCCGATTTTTCATTCGAATTTTACGACGATTGCGAGCCGCCCCGTCTGGTTGCCAGAGGCAATACCTTCACCACAGCCGAAGCCCGCAACGCCACATTTACCCGTTTGCTATTCCTCTTCCGCGACAGATGCGATATTGAAGATTTTCACCTGCTTGAGCACATTCTGCTTCGTCCGCGTGTGCCCATGAACCCCGAAAACGTGCCGTATGAAAATGTGCTGCCGGCCTGCCAAACTTTGCGACGCAGTTCGGAATACAGCCAGGAAAATTTGTTTGAATACGATTTTCACGACAACGGGTCAAATACATTCAGCCTGCGCATTTTTAGTAAGCAGGAAAATGGCAACTACCGTAAAAACGGGCAGCAATTTTTGCCGCAGGTAAATGGTGATTACCTCAAAATAATTGAAACAACACCGGAGGTGGAAGATCCGGCCGAATTACGCGAATTACTCGGCGCAATTCGCCGCCGCGGAATGGCCGAAAGCAACTACAGGCTCAATCCGCCGGCCGACGTTTCAACAGACAGCTGGACGGTAGAACTGCTTGGCGATTCTGGCACCTCAAACACAGTATTGTGCGAAATAATACCGGTATTTCTTACAGAGGCGCTGGCCCGCGAATTTGTAGAAAAACTGGCCAACTGGCTTGCCTTTAAAACAATAAGCTGGGAAAGCTATTTGCCTGCAGAATGCGACATTCCCGATGATCCGTATTCATTCCGTATGTCGTTTATCCTGCCGGCCTGGCCTACCCGTTTCCGCAGTTCGTACTTCCGCGAATTTGTGGAGCGCACCATCCGCGAAGAAACACCCGCACATATTTACGTGAAAATATGCTGGGTTAGCCTTCAGCAGATGCGCGGCTTCGAACTGGCCTACCGCCCCTGGCTCGAATCGCTCAATACAAACGAGTATCCCGATGCCACGCTTACCAACCAGCTAATTACACAAATGGGTAATCTGTATAACGTGTATCCCACAGCCATTCTGCATAGTTGCGATGACATTGATGCCGACGAACCGCAGATGATACTCGATCAGACCACCTTAGGAAATCAATAAAGAAAAACGTATTACACCTCAATAACTTCCGCTATGGAAATTCCGACCAACACCGCGCTGCCCATTTTCGAGCCGAATCAGGTACTCACCAGCACTAACCTGAACCGGATGCGGACTTACCTCGATCAGCAAAACCGGCTTACCCGGGTTCGGTTATCGGGAACCGGCATCGTTTGCGGTTTGCAGATAAGCTGGAGTGGCATGTCCATTTCAATTACCAAAGGATATGGCATAACTACCGAAGGCTACTTGCTTGGCATTGATAGTGTTAAAACTTTTAGCAGAGTGAAGGAATGGAAAGACCCTTCCAACCCCGACTATCAGTTTGGCAATAGCCTTCCCAACGATGCGCTCGATACCAGCCCGGTAACATTCCCCAAACAAGGTCCGCTTGATAGTGCGCGCAGCAATGTGTACGAACTGCATAACGTACTGGCCGATGGTTTACCGCTGAGCGGCACCATTTCGAACCCTGATAACTGGGCAGTGGTTATTCATTACGAGATAACCGATGAAGACCTGCGCTCGTGCAGCACCAGCAACTGCGACAATAAAGGCAAATTGCGCTCAGGTACGCTGCGTTTCCTGCTGGTAAATATTTCGCAGCTTCCCTTACCTGCTAATATGGGTAACTACTCGTTTCCCAATTCGCCGGTAGCGCTTCCGCTTATTAATATGCGCAGGCTTCCGGGAAGTGTGCTTTCAAATACAAACAATCCTGCCGACCTTTTTAGCGGCTACCAGACCGAAGTAATTGCAAAACAAAAAGTAGTTATTAGCAACTGGCTCAATACAGCATTCAGCCAGTTTGGGGCTGTATTCGCACTTACTCCCCCGGCTGTAGCACAAACCGCGCTCAGTAATATCGATACAGGTGTGCTTTACCGCCAGCACGTTGTGGATGCAATGCAACACATTACGCTGGCCTGCAACGATTTTGCAATAGCAGCTGGTAGTTTCAGTACCGAATGTGGCTACATACCCGATAACTATCCACGCCACCTCACACTCGGGCTTTTACAAACACCCGCCAGCCAGCGCGACGGATACCGACACAACTTCGTGGCCGTGCGCAACAGCAACGGAAGCTCCCAGCGAAATGCAAAAATACTTTTCGACCGGGTGCTGGCTCTCATTCAGGATTTTAAAAAACTCCCTCCTTCTTCATCGGTAAATAATATCCGCATTACACCCGGCGGCTGGTCGCCACAGCAACTGGCCGAACGCGCCATCCCGTACTACTATAATCCCAACGAAAACAGCGACCGCATTGCCAAGCTCTGGTATCCGGCACGATCATCACTCGGATTATGGCGAAATCACCTTTCGTATTACAACTCACACAATACCGGCGATCCGCTTTCGTGGTACAATCAGGCACAGAGCTGGTCGCTGCAGCAAACTCCTTTTCTGCGTATCGAAGGTTTTGCCGGACTACCCTATCCCGATGTGATTGCCAGAATTGAGCAGCTTAAACGACAGCATAACCTCAGCTTCAATGTAATTGCACTGAAAATAAATAACGACGGTGTAAGGGCAGGCAAAGAAAAACTCTGCGGTTTTGAGGATGTTCAGGAAGATTATATCGCAGCACGTTTCTTTCTGCTCAACTTTTTCAATGAGATAATTGATACGCTCAACATGATTGTGAAAGATGCAGCCGTATTAATTATCAGTAACGAACCCACCAAAGAAAATATTAACGAGGAGCTGCAACCGGCTGATACAGCAGGATCTTTTGTGGGGCGAGCTGCTGTAGGCAGCGAACCGCCTGTGCAGATTGATCTGCAACAAATTCAGAACTGGCTCGATTTTATCAAAGACCTCGAAGACAAGCGCGATCAGTTTGAAGAAATCCTTCCAGCCTGTGTGTATGATTTTAATTATGAGGACTTCCGCGATGTATATAAAAAATATATCGACGAACTAATTGATTTTGCATTGCGTCTCGGAATCATTGATTCTTTCCGGGAAAGTATTGATAAATCAGAGTCAATGAGTCTTACCCAGAAAACGGTAGCCAAAAACCTGATCAGCATTGTTACCGGTCGTATTATTTACCTGCTCTTTGATTCAATCTTCTACACGAAGTTTTATCGGGTCTATTATCGTTTCAAACTGCGCGAGTACAGACGCTCAAAATACTTCCGCCTAAAAACCTTTGCTCAGGCAAAACCGGGCATGGAACATCTCGGAGGTACTTTCCAGGGCGGCACATTTGTACTCGTGTATGAAGCAGAAGCAGAAAGCGAAATAATTGTTGATCCGCCTGTTAAAAAAGACATATACCGCGAGCCTGTGGAATATCTTCCCTTTGGTAATGAAAACACGAAATAATTTCATACAGCATTAAGGATATGGCTCGCAAGAAAAGCACCAGGGAAAAAACAACTGCCAAACCGGCAGCAGCTGTTACCGTGGCAAAAAAAACAAAGGCCCCTGCTGCCAAAACAGCAAAAAAAACAGCGGCTACTAAAACGGTGGCTAAAAAAAGTGCCCCTGTGAAAACAACAACAAAAACCGCCCCGGTTAAACCGGCAAAAAAAACACCGGTAAAATCAAATACACCAGCGGTAAAAACAAATCCGGTTATTGAAAATACCAAAACAACAGCCGGGAAAAATTCGGCTCTGCCAGTAACGGAAATAACCACCGAATCAATGCTGAGTTTCTCAGCACGAATGATCACTCCAGAAGAAACAGCCATGGCTACTCCTCCTAATCAACCTTTCAGCGTGTCGGGAAATGATGCCGAACTGACCAGTAACAACAGCAGAAGCATGTCGGCAGCGGCACCGGAAGCACCGGCTTTAATAAGCGACAATATTGAACCGGATGTTTCGCCTGAACGGATAGACGATATTGAACTGACGAAAAATATTGTCATCGCCGATTTCTTCCTGCCCGGTTGCTGCACTTTCGACGACGATTGCAATTCGATGTGTGTGAGCCCGGAAGAAATGAAAGCGTTAATGATACCGCCGGTGGCAAAATCAGACTATGTAACTACCTCGGCAAACGTAGCCGTAAATGTGCGCGTGCTTATTAACGACGATCCGATTACCGGCGATACGCTGGAAATTGTACCAAACGGATTTACACCAAACAGTCTGGAGGGCGGAACAGTGACCCTTTCGGCTGATGGTACTTATTTTATTTATACCCCGCCCGGCGGATTTGAAACATCATTTACGGGGGTGGACAAGTTTGTATATACCATTCGCAATACCGTGAACCGGTTAACCGACACAGCTACGGTATATATCAACGTAGCGGAAGGAAATACTACGGTAATTGTGGAGCCAACTATTTCTGTACCATCCCAGTTCTGTGCAGGTACAAAAGCTAATGCGGTAATGATTCCCATTACTATTGACAAAGGAACCTACACCGCGCCCAACTTTGTATTTAGCATTCAGGGAGAAGCTACGAAACCCTGGTTAATTAAGCTGGGCGACGCCAATTATGCAATAGATACCAGCAAAATAACCGGCAATCTGAGCTACATACTTACACTGCTGCGCAACGGCGCTTCGGTAGCAACCACCGGATTTACAGTGCAAACTGTTACAGCCGACTTTGATTATACCACCATTCCGGTTGGTATTATCGGCGGCGGTGGTTCCGGCGATGAATTCCTTTCACCTGATTCGGGTGATTTCCTGCGAATGGCAACGACTACAAGTTTCAGCAACATCAATACACGCATAATTATACCCGGCTTCAATTTATATACACTCACATTATACAACCAGTGTTCGCCACAAGCCAGCAATTTCAAATGGGAATTGCTTAATACAAACAACGCTGTAGTAGGTACACAAATAACAACCAGCCGAAATCCGATCATTTTCCAGAATATCTACGAAAGCTGGTTTACGCTCGGTTATAAAATCAGGCTCACGGCAACTAGCTCAGCAGGTTGCACGGATGTATTAACTATTCCTCTTCTGAATAAACCTGCATTAAACGAGATCCGATAACCATGAAAGCAGTAATCTCTCTTTGGAAAAAGCCCATCGACGATGGCAACTTATTATACGGTTATAATAACCTCAAGGAACTCGCCGAATCGTATGTGCTGGCTATTGAGCTGGCGCGAAAACAAATCGGAAACATTCATCTTGTAACCGACAGCAGCGGTAAAGATTTTTTAAATTCACGTTTAGGCATACCCTTTGATTCGATAGATACTACAGTTCTTGACCGGGCTGAAACTATTACTCCTTATGCCTGGTTGTTGCCACAAATTGTAGCCATTCGTAATCATCCCGAAGATGTAGTATATATTGAAGGAAACACTTTTCTTTTGGGCGATGTGCTTGAACCGTTCAAAAATGAAAAGTACGATGTGGTTTTCCAGAACTTAGAACCTAACTCAATTTTCAAAACTTACTATGAGCCGCAAATTACCCGGTACAATTCGGCTCCGTTTATACCTGGAACAATAGATAAATTTCAGGATAAACAAGCTTATAATACAAGTTTCATATATGGCAGTAATTCTGGATTACTGAAACTATGGGCCGAAAGTGCATTCGACTATATTACCAGCCCTCAAAACAGCGGTTTCTGGGCTAATATTGCCACAAACGATATTAACCACAACATGATTTACACCAACTGGTTTGCTGCAAACGCAATCCAATCGCTGGGGCAAACTACTGATCCGCGTGTGGGTGTATTGTTTGAAGGATATACTCAAAATGTAAAAGTGCCATACGTGCATACACACGGCGAATCAAGAAAAAGTGCTGCTTTTGTAAATAAAATCCGCTCCAGCATTGCATCCGACTTTCCGCAATATGTAGCGCGTTTGAACCAGATTAGCTGAACGGTAGTACAATTCACTAAAGTTGAAAAAGCACGTTGACCTGTGGCCGCAAATGAACATCTCATACAGAGGCAGACTTTCGACCTGCAAATCCCCTCCCGCGAAAGGGCATACGGGTTGCAGCAGGAAGTGCGTGCGGTGTTCGACGATGAGCTGCTGCCACTGATCAATGAACTTTTTGATGAGATCAGCGGACCGGGAGAAATACTGCGTATCAACCGGCTGGAGCTTAATCTCGGCAACATAGACCCGCTCCGGCTGCGCGAACAGCTTGTAACACAGCTGAAAACCGTGCTTACCGAAAAACTGCTTGAAGCACGCAGCAAAGCACTGAGCCGTCCGGCCAGCATGCTTTCGGGCACCGAAGAAGCCGTTATTATTGAACATGATTCCTACCAGATGGATGCCGTACTGCAAAGATCGGCGGCCTCTCTCCCCTCGCTGCTTGAAGCATTCTTCCTAAACGGCGATTTACCCTGGTGGATGCCCGATGAACGCCGGCAGCCTGATGTGGCCGAATTAACGGAACAACTCCTGAACGAAGCTCCCGAACAGTTTGAGCAACTCTTTATGCAATTGCTCAAACAACCTCAGGCTGCCTTGCGAATGGTCAATCAGTTGCCTGCCCCGCTGCTCAAACGCATTACACAACAACTCTGGCCGCTAAGTACCCATGTGGCATACAGTCACAGCGAGGTAATAGCAGTTGCTCAATACCTTTCACAACTCGGTGTGCTGCCTGCCGAATATGTCCATGCTCCAGCCAACACCCCCTCACCGGTTTATCTGATGGCAGTTGCTGCTGCTGCACGTATTGTTACTTTACCCGCTATGCTGGCCGCAGCGGCCCGCACCGCACCGGATACCCTCGCCGCATGGATGATGGTAGCCACTGCTCAGGCTGCAAGTACCACAGCCGAAACCATTCTGAAGGCCGCTGAAATAACACTGCTTGATCACACCGCAGCTAATCGCGTTTCCATACCAATGCCCGAAATACTTGCGGGCATTGTAGCCAAACGAATAAGTGATAAACAGCACAGTCTTCCGGCCACAGCCTACATGCAACTGCTCGAAACCAGTGTTGGCATATTTGTGCGGCTACATACACCGGCCGAAACCACACGGTTTGTAGCAAAACTAACCGCGCCTGCCGCCGCCGCAACGGATACCGGCAAACGAATTGCCCTGCTGTTTGCCGAAGAACCATTGCTGCAAAAAAAGCCGTTCATATCAGCACTTGCCGAAGAACAACCTGAACTGATACTCCGCATTGCTCAGGCACTCGAAACCGAAAACACACCTGCTGCCAAAACTATACTGCAGGAAATAACGGCTGTACTGCTGCCTGAAAGTAAAAAAACGGAAACCGGGAAAACGAAAAAAATTGCCAGACAAAAGTCTGCAACAACCGAAGAAAAAAAGGAAACCCGAAAAAACAGCAGCAAAGCCGAAGATCCCGCTTCAGCACAAAAACAAAGCCTGCTGCCAGAAGAAGATATTGCGGAAGAACTCACCAGCACCTTCGAACAACTGCTCGAACTATTTACCGACAGCGAAACCGACGAAGAAGAAAGCGAAGGTATTTCCTATCACAATAAGCGTCACCGCATTTCGCGCTGGGGCGGACTGGTTATTCTTGGGCCCTATCTTCCCGCCCTGTTTCAGGAAACCGGTTTGCTGAATGAAAAGGGTGTGTTTAAAAGCAAGGAAGCCGCTTACCGCGCCATTTTTCTGCTTCACTACATCTGCACAGGCACCACAAAGGCACCCGAATATGCGCTCACACTGCATAAATTGCTTTGCGGATTACCATTCAACAAATCGGTGCCGAAATCAATACGTTTAACCAAAAAAGAAAAACAGGAAGCCGACGATTTGCTGGATGCAATGGCCGAACAATGGACCAGCCTGCGTTCGCCATTTGGCGATGCCATCAGGCAAAACTTCCTCAAACGCACAGCCATTATTGAAAAGAAAGACGGCGCCTGGCTGGTGCGCATACAACGTACTTCACTGGATATTCTGCTCGACTCACTGCCGTGGAGCATATCCGTTATCCGACTTCCATGGACACCGCACTTGATACAAACCGAATGGTGAGCAACGACCCCATCTCCCTCAACGCACGTACACTCGAACGCGAGCTGGCGTGGTTTGCCGAAGTGCTCGACGCACGCCTGCGCCTGCATTTTAATCAGGAATGCGCATTTACCGACATTTCCGAAATTACTGCGCCCGATCCGGTACATCCCGAATCCATGTATGCCGGTATTGTTACGCATTACCAGATGACAACGGAGGAAAGACTGATCTTGCTCCTTGCACTGGTTCCGCATATCCGTCCGCAACTGCTTGATGTGTTTTTTGTAAAAAACGGCAACATGGACCGCGGCTTTACCGAGTTTGGCGGTTTGCGGCCGAACAACCACAGCGGACTGCTGCCCACCGGCGAAACCGCGCTGTTTCTGCTTGCCGGCGAAGACCTTGAGCGCCGCTTTGCATTTCAGTATTTGTTTGATGGCGAACACTTCTTTGCGCAGCACAGCATTCTCAAACTCGATCCGGCTCATCCCGGCGAACCACCGCTTAGCGGGCTGCTCAGCGTAACACGCGAAATTGTGGACTTTGTAACCCTCGGCCATGCCCGCCGCCCCACATTCGACCGTGAGTTCCCGGCCAAACGCCTTTCCACACCCATGGACTGGAACGATCTTGTGCTTGATGCTACCTGCATGGAACAGATCGACGAGATTAAATCGTGGATTGATTACGAACATACCATTATGAATGAGTGGGGCCTGCGCAAAACACTCAAGCCGGGATACCGCGCATTGTTTTACGGCCCGCCCGGAACGGGTAAAACACTCACCGCCTGTTTGCTCGGAAGCCTTACCAAACGCGATGTGTACAGGGTTGACCTTTCTATGGTGGTGAGCAAATACATTGGTGAAACCGAAAAAAATCTTTCACGTGTATTTGAGCAGGCCGAAAACAAAAACTGGCTCCTCTTCTTCGACGAGGCCGATTCGCTTTTTGGCAAACGCACCAAAGTGGAAGATGCACACGACCGTTACGCCAACCAGGAAGTAAGTTACCTGCTGCAGCGCATTGAAGATTTTCAGGGCGTTATCATTCTCGCCTCCAACTTCAAAAGCAATATGGACGATGCGTTTACACGCCGCTTCCAGACTGTAGTGCATTTCCCCATGCCCCGCCCTGCCGAACGTTTGATACTCTGGGAAAAAGCGTTTCCGCCGGCAATGGAGTTAAGTCCCGAAGTAAATCTCCGCGCCATTGCCGACCGGTATGAAATTGCCGGCGGTGCCATTACCAACGTGGTGCGTTATTGTGCTATGGCCGCACTTCGCAGAGGTGGCAATACGGTGACAATGGCTGATATTGACGAAGGCATACGCCGTGAATTCCGCAAGGAAGGAAAATCAGTTTAATCGAATCAGCAATGAGCAGCACCAAATCCAAAACGATCGGGAAGGCCGCACCAAGTGTGCAAACGGCCCGGCAGGGTGCTGCGCATACCGTAACCACCAATGCACCGGTGGTGGCTAAAAAAGACAGCCTTTCTGCTGTAGTTCAACGCGCACAAAATGCGCAGCCCGTAGTGCAGCAAAAAATTAAAATGGGCGTGGTGGGCGATGCGCACGAACAACAGGCCGATGCAATGGCCGAACAGGTGCTCAGCATGAGCAACGAACAGGTACGCCGTCAGCACCTGCGTGTACAACCTAAAAACAGTGAACGCCCGCAACGAAAAGAAGAAGTTAAAAAGAAAGACGAAGTTCAGAAAAAAGAGGAACTCAAAAAACAAGAACTCCGGAAGAAGGATGAACTGAAGAAAAAAGAAGAACTCCAGAAACAGGAGTTGAAGAAAAAAGATGAACTGAAGAAGAAAGAAGAACTCCAGAAACAGGAGTTGAAGAAAAAAGACGAACTGAAGAAGAAAGAAGAACTCCAGAAACAGGAGTTGAAGAAAAAAGACGAACTGAAGAAGAAAGAAGAACTCCAGAAACAGGAGTTGAAGAAAAAAGATGAACTAAAGAAAAAAGAAGAACTCCAGAAACAGGAGTTGAAGAAAAAAGACGAACCGCTTAAAAAGAAGGCCGACGAAAAAATTCAGAAACAGCAGGAAGTACAAAAAGTTGCGGTTGATAAGGTTCAACCCAAAATAGTAGCCGCAATGGCCGTTCAGCCGAAAGAAGAGCTTAAGAAAAAGGCCGACGAAAAAGTACAGAAGCAACCCGAAGTACAAAAAGCGGCAGCCGAAAAAGTGCAGCCGAAAATTGTGGCCGCTGCAACTGTGCAAACCAAAGAAGAACTGAAGAAAAAGGCCGATGAAAAAGTACAGAAGCAGCCCGAAGTAAAAAAAGCGGCAGCCGAAAAAGTGCAGCCGAAAATTGTGGCCGCTGCAGCTGTGCAAACCAAAGAAGAGTTAAAGAAAAAGGGCGACGATAAACTGCAAAAGCAGCAGGAAGTGCAGAAAGCGGCCAACGACAAGGCGCAACCCAAACTCGTGGCCACCAAAATGCGCGACCAGCGCGAAATGGAGCGCGACATAAAACCTGCGCTGCCTGTGCAATCAAACATGCAGGCGGCGGTGAGCATTCAGCAAAAAGCGCTCGACACCACGCAAAAGGAAAAGCCTTCGGAAGAAGTGCGGCGCCCCGGCACACTGCCTGTTTCGTCGGGCATGCAGTCGGCCATGTCGCAGGAGCAGCATAAACTCAGCCGCAAGGAGGACAAAGTGCAGTCTGAAAACGCCGTTGCGGTTGAAGCTCCGCAGGATGAGGTGCCGCCACACATTGAAGAGCAGCTGAAAAACGTAAGCGGCGGCCGCCCCATGGAGCCCGGCATACGTGGCTGGATGGAGCAGCGTTTTGGTGTAAGCTTTGCCGCCGTGCGTATCCACACCGATTCGCAGGCCATTCGCCTTTGCAACGAACTCGGTGCGCATGCTTTTGCCTACGGTTCCAACATTTTCTTCAACGCAGGCAAATACGATCCTGAATCAACCGAAGGCAAACGCCTGCTCGCACACGAGCTTACACACGTGATCCAGCAAGGCTACGCGCCCGAAAGCAACTCCGATGCCGCCGAAGCTTCTGCTCAGGTGCAGCAAAGCACTGCACCCGAAGTGAAGAAATCAGCACCCGAAGTAAAAAAGTCGGCCCCGGAAGTGCAGAAGGCCGAACCTGTGGCACAGCGCCTGCCCGGTGGTGTGTCAAATGCGCCGCTTAGTGTACAGCGTGGCATCTGGGATCGGGTAAACAATGCTGTACGCTATGTGGTGCCGCCGTGGACACTCATCACGGTTATTTTCGGCTACAACCCTATTCTCGGCGCAAGCGTGGCCCGCAGTCCCATCAACTGGTTCAATGCCCTGCTCGATCTCATTCCCGTAGTAGGCCCGGCCATATTCGATTTGCTGCGCAGTTCGGGCATGCTCAACCGCGCACAGCAATGGCTCGATGCACAGCTTGCACGCCTGCCCTCACTCAGCGAAATCAGCAGCACATGGGATCGTTGCTGGGAAGAAATGGGCATCAGGCACGGCATCGACGGCAACATTGCTATATTCAGGCGACACTTCGGCAGCATACTCTCGCGCATCGGCAATTTTGTATGGAGCGCACTGGCCGAAGTAGTACGTTTGCTGCGAGAAACACTGCTGCGCCCGCTCGACAATGTAATAAAAGACATTCCCGGCTGGACACTCATCACCGCCATGATCGGACTCAACCCGCTCACCGGCGAGCGCGTAGAACGCAATGCCACCAACATTCTGCGCGGGGTTGCAGCTTTCATTCCCGGCGGCGAAGAACGTTTCAATCAGCTTGTAGAAAGCCGCGCCCTCGAACGCGCCTACCAGTGGTTTGTAACCGAAACCACCGCCCGCAACCTCACCTGGCCGCGCATTCAGAACACCTTCCAGCAGGCATGGAATACACTCCGCGCCGAAGACATTCTGCACCCCATTGATACCTTCCGCCGCCTCGCCGGCATCTTCTCGCCCCTGCTCCGCGATCTGGTGAGTTTCTGCGGCGCCGCACTGCTCAAACTCCTGGAGTTTATTTTCGAAGCCGTAATGGGCGCCGGCGGTGCCGATGTGCTGGCCATCATCAAACGCGCCCGCGAATCGTTCACACTCATCATTCAAAACCCCGTAGGCTTTGTAGGCAACCTGCTGCGCGGCATTGGTCAGGGCGTGCGCCAGTTCATGGGCCGCATCCTCACGCACCTTCAGCAGGGCGTTATACGCTGGCTCACCGGCCCCGTAGCCCGCGCCGGAATACAGATGCCGCCACAGTGGGATGCAAAAGGCATACTGTTCTTCGTATTGCAGATACTCGGCCTCACCTACGACAATATCCGCGGCAAAATGGTACGCCTCATGGGCGAACGCACCGTGGGCATGCTCGAAACCGGCTTCCAGCTTGTACAGGAAATACGCGAAAAAGGATTTGTGGAAGCCATGAAAGACCGCATCAGCGAGTTCTTCGGCAATTTCCGCGATATGATTCTCGGCCGCATCAAATCGTTTATTCAGGAGCGCATTGTTACAGCGGGCATCACACAACTTTTATCCATGCTTAGTCCGGTGGGCGCGGTTATTCAGGCCATCATCAAGACCCACACCACCATCAAATTCTTTATCGACAAGATTCAGCAGATACTTGCCTTCGTGCGTTCGGTGGTCGATTCGGTGCATCGTCTGGCCACGGGCGATGTATCGGGTGCAGCCAATTTTATTGAAAGTTCCATTGCGCAGACCATTCCCATTGTGCTCGACTTTCTGGCGCGGTTTATCGGTTTGGGCGATGTGGGTGCGCATGTGCAGCGTACTATTGGCGCGGTGCGCGGGTGGGTGGATCAGAAGCTGGATTTGGGGGTGAATTGGATAAGGACACAGTTTCAGCGATTGATGGCGGCCGGCTCTGCGGCAGTGAGGAGGATTAGGCAATGGTTTAGAGTGGAAAAGCCAGTTACCCTAAGGAATGGAGAAGCTCATACATTGCGTATGGATCCACAAGCTCCCAACGGAAGATTACAAATTCACACAGATCCGCAACCATTTGTACAATGGGTAAATAATAATTTCGGCCCGGCGCCACAAGTTGGAACCACTCCGGCCAGAACAGCAAATCCATTGCATCCGCAACTATTGGCCGCAGCGCAAAATATCGAAACATTACAAACTAATTATTCGACTGCAACCAACGATGCTGATAGGGTAACTATTTCCAATAACATTTCTGCTGCGATCAATGCGCTCGCTGCTTTATTAGGTACCATTACGCCTCCGGCAACTATTCCACTCGGAGGAACAACAATTCCGATTCCCCCAACCATCTTTACTTATGGAGGCGTAAATGCAAATGGATACGGACAATGGGCAAAGGCAGAATATTTGTCGCAAAATGCAGTTTCAAGAGGATCAATCAATAATGAAGCTCGAAAAATCAGAGATCGGGAAAATGTGACAGGCTGGAATATTGTACGTCGGCGACTAAGGATAAATCCGCCTCACATTACTGATGCCGCACGCTACGAAAACTCAATTGCAAGCTGGTTTCGCGAAGACCATGGCTTTGTACGCGGTCATCTAATGAATGGGAAGTTGGGGGGGGGGGCTTTCCCTTATAATCTCACACCGATCACTGATACAGCAAACAACACAGGAAATCTGAGTCATTACAATCAGGTAGAAAATACCTTACAAACACAAATAGCTGTTCCCGTAACTTCAACTAATCCGGTTCCAAATGTTTTCAATTATGAAATTCATGCTATTTACGGGACCCATGCAAAGCGCTCGATAGCACCTCTTCAGACACTTATCGACCAGTCAGATCTGGCATATCGAATCAATCGTGGTCATTTGAGAACATTACCACAGAATCCGGCAACTCAGGCACTTCGACAAGCGCTTGAAACAAAGTTGTATAATGGTAACCGGGTATATATGTACGCCCGATATGAAATGGAGCGTTTAAGTTATGAAGAGAACAATTTGCCGTTGGGTTTTATGACTGAATATGTACTGTTGAGACCTAACACGGCAAATCCACCTCGCTGGGCTCCGCTGGGCAATCCTATATCCCACGAAATATATAACGTTTTACCTCCATTTACAGTAAATGCAGGAGCAACATCTACGGCAGCAGGATTAACTAGTTAAATCAATAAACTGAAGTGTCCATGATAAAAAAAATGTGGAAATTTGGAATACTGCGATCGGTGAATATTGATACTAATCCGGCTGCATGGGAGTTTTATGATTTCCTGGAAAAACTGGACGTGGTTAGAGAATTGATTCCTGACATGAATTTCCGAGTGATCGGTGAAATTGATAAACGCCAACCGATAATATGTAAGACAGAATCGGAAACCGTTTACTTGCTGTATGAAATGGATTCTTATAGTCTTATTCCACTGGCGACACATGTTGAAAATCTTATCCGATTCCTAGATGGTGTTGAATACATGTGGATTGGAAATGAAAACGAAACTATTCTGAAAGTTACGGATGCAAATTTGAAAGAGGCACGACAACTTATCGAAACATTCGCAAAAAACAATCCCGGAATCGATACTGATTTTTGGGAAATGCAATGTTTCCCTGGCCTCACCCTTGGATTCCCGCTCTAATACTAATTAATTATCCCGCCCATGTCCACCCCCACCCATACCAAATCCATCACGCCCACGGTTACCCCCACCCCGCCCGTGCGCCAGTCAAACGGCGAAGCACAAAGCGGCAGCGGTGGCAAGCGCATGTACCGCATGAGCGATGGCAGTATGGTGGAGCTGCCGCCCGACATGAGCATGGAAGAAGCGGCCAGACTTGAATCCGAAGCGCGCGCCGCCGAAAAGCAGCACGGAAAAGGCCAGCAGCCCAAACCGCTTAAACCCAAAGCGCCGGTAGTCACCAAAGCCGCCGCTGCCGACAAAGCCGCCAAAAAAGTAAAGCCCAAAGACAAAAAGAGTAAATCCGCCAAAAAAGGCAAAACCCAGCCCAAAGGCGGCGGCATGGCAGCCATACTTGCTGCGGTAGGCAAAAGCAAAATAGCCCAATACTTAGCCAGCCTGGGCGGCCCGGTGCTCATGCGCGGCATGCAGAAACTGGCTCAGCTCAAAGCCAACGAACAAACACACGACACACCCGCAGCCAAGCTCTCGCAAACCGAAATGGCCGTGGTGCCGCCCGCACACGAAGGCCAGAGTAAAAGCCACGGCGAACAGGTACAAGACCTCGGCGCAAAACCCGAACCCAAACCCGATCCCGGCGCAGCCAAACAAAGCCTGCAAAAAAGCCTCGACGAAAACATCCCGCAAACCATTGAGGATGTGGACAACTTCAAAAAGAACCAGAAAGCCACACACATCTCGCGCAACGTAATGAACGTGGTGCAGGGCGATACCAACGAAGTAACCGACACCTTCGGCGAAATGGAAAAGCCACGCCCCGCCGCTCCTCCCACGCACACCCCCGAAACACTTCCCCCCGAAGAAATTGCCCCCGCCACACCCAATATGCAGCTCGGCACAGGCGCCGTAGCCCCGCTCAAAGCCGAACATACCGACATGAGCAAGTTCAGCAAAGACTCTGACGAACTGCTCAAGAAAGAAGAAATCAGTCAGGAGCAGCTTGACATGGTGGACAGCGGCGATCTGGCCGAGGCGAATAAAGACAAAAAACAACTCAAAAAAGACGTACAGGAACAACCCGCACAAGTTCGCGCAGCAGCCGAAGGCGAACGCAAACAGGTGGACACCAGCCTGCAGCAGGAAGAACAAAAAGGCAAAGCCGATATAAAAAATAAACGCAAGGAAAAACTCAACGCCACGCGCGGCAAGCAAACAGGCACAAAGAGCCTGATGGAACAAAAGCGTGAGAAAGTAGCCACGGATATTAAAAACATCTACGAAAAAGCCAAAAACAAAGTCAACACACGCCTTGCCGAGCTTGAAACGCAAAGCATGAAACGCTTTGACGAAGGCAATGCCGCTGCTTCGAAGAAGTTTGAAGATGATGTAAACAAAGACCTCGCCGCATTCAAAGCCAAACGCTACAGCGGCTTCTGGGGCTGGGCAAAAAAAGCAAAAGACTGGCTGCTGGGCATGGACGAACTGCCCGAAGTAAACGACATCTTCAAGCGCAACAAAGACGCATTCGTTCAAACCATCGACAAACTGGTGGCCGACATTACGGCCGAGAACCAGAAAGTCATCAAAGAATGCAAAGCTGAAATTGACGCTGCCAAAGCCGAGATCGCGAAGTATGTAAAAAACCTTGATCCCGATCTGAAAGCCGAAGGTCAGAAAGCCATGAAGGAAATGACCGAGAAGCTGAACATGCTCGACAACGAAGTGGCCGAGAAGGAAAAAGAGCTGGCGCAAAAACTCAAAGACAAACAAACCGCCGCCATCAAAGCCATCGACCAGAAAATCGAGAAGATGAAAGAGTCGATGTCGGGCGCGCTGTCGAAACTCGGTAAGTTGCTGCTCGAAGCCGCCAAAAAGTTCTTCACCTGGGCGCTGCAAAAATTCGGCTATTCACTCAGCGAAATCGAAGGCATCATCAACAAAGGTGCGGCCGTGCTGAAAGCCATTTTCACCAAGCCCCTCAAGTTCGTCAAAAACCTGTTCAACGCCGCCGATCAGGGCTTCAGCAACTTTGGCAAAAACTTCCTTACGCACCTCAAAAACGCGCTGTTCAGCTGGCTCACCGGCTCACTCACCGAAGTAAAACTGCCCGACACCTGGGATCTGAAAGGCATAGCCAGCGTGGCCTTGCAAATGGTGGGCATCAGCTACCAGAACATCCGCAAGCACCTGGTGAAAATAATTCCCGAGCCGGTAGTGGAAGGCATGGAAAAAGGCTTTGAAATTGTAAAAGCCCTCATTACCGAAGGCCCCATGGCCGCGTGGGAACAGCTACAGGAAATGGCCGGCGAGATGAAAGAAGCCTTTGTGGATGCAGTGAAAAACTGGATCAAAGAAACGATTATTGTGAAGGCGATTGAGTTTATTGCTTCGCTTATTATTCCGGGGGCGGGCATCATCAAAGCCATCATCGGCATTTATGATACCATTGTGTTTTTTATCCAGAAGGCCAAAGACATTGCGCAGATGGTGGGCAACTTCCTCGGTTCTATTGGGGAGATTGCAATGGGGAACATTGGTGCAGCGGCCAATGCACTGGAAAATGGCCTTGCTACGGCGCTTACGCTAGTGATCTCGTTCCTTGCCAAGCTGATTCATCTTGATGGTGTGACAGCGAAGATCAGGGCGGCGTTGAATAAGATCAGGGGTAAGGTGGAGAATATGATGGCGAAGGTGGCAAAGTGGATTGCGGATAAGGCGAAGAAGTTGTGGGGGGGAGTGAAGAAAACAGCGGGTGATATTAAGGATAAAGTCGTTGAGAAATTAGCAGGTTGGGGATTCTTAACTAAAAAAATTAAAACAAACTCAGGCGACACACATACATTATTAGTAGAAAAAAGAAACGGGAAACCTGTTATTCTACTTAGAAGCAAAGAGCATGAAATAATTGATTTCCTTAATAAATATGTTCAATCAAAAGGAACAGCAATTAAACCGGAAGAACAAACCCAAGTTGCAAACGCTAAAAATTATGTGACAAGCACATATCAACCCACTTTAAATAAAATTCAAAATTTAGAAGATAAAAACCGACCTGCCGATGAAATAAAAGCATTACAACAAACGGCACTTGACCAATCTGTTGTACTAACAGGAATGATCTCTCTGTTAATTAAGAATGATGATGGTATAAAAAAAGCGATAATAAGATATAAACTAGAAGGTTCAGTTGGAACTTATTCTAGTCAGAATGTTCAAGGTGATGATTTAACTCCTGACCATCAGCCTGCGGCCTCATTGTATAAATGGCTGGCTGAACAAGATTATTTTCAAGAACCTAATATTAATTTATTAAGAAATAGAGCAGCTGGGAAACATGCAGATAATGCATACACAATACAATTACATAACAAAAACAGACATAGTGAAGGGCGTACATATTTTAAAAAAATGCCCCCTTTGAAAACAAATTTCATTCGTGATGTAATTGCAGGAACCTCTGGAATGACTTCAAACCATGACAAAAGAAAAGTTGCTGTATATTTCTTAAAGCAAGAAATGCAGTCAGATGTAAGCGCAATGAAATCAGTCGTTAATCAAAGTAAAGATCACCCTATATGGAGTGATTTAGATCAATTTAATTTAGATGAACAAAATAAAAAAGAAAAAACTAATTTAGTGGAAGATATACGCAATCAAATTTTGAAAGGAGAGTCCCAAATCGCAAATCAAGATATGGATGGTTTAATTACAAAATAATATGGAAAACAGAATAGATTGGTTCAAAAAAGTACTGAGTAGTAATAATAATAAACTTAATGACTTCATTTCATGCTTTGATGACAAGTCCGTCTTTGAAGGATTAATGACTGAAGATAAATTGAGACTTTGTGTACCATTAATAAAAGATGGTTCAGAGTCTATATTTGCAATCTGGCAAATTCATTCAGAAAAACCAATTGAAGAACAGCCAATTGTATGGATCGAAACGGAAGCAAACCCTATATCAGTTTGCGCATCTAATTTCAATGATTTCCTTAGTCTAATGCCTTATGGCGGGTACCTTCATAATCTATTATCAAAACTTGATTTTTATCTGATCGAAGGGAGAACAAATGATAAATATATCAGAACAAGTAATGAAGACTTATTAAATATTATTATTAATTGTCAAAATGAATACCCCGAAATGTCTGATTTTAACAGAAGACTTCAAAGCGAGTTGAACATTCTTCCTGCCAATAATCCGTTTACAATATTCATAAATGCTATTGATGGCGAACAGGATTTTTACACATGGATGAATAATGAATAAACAAATTAATACAAAGCAAACAGAGAATAGTAGTTCAACAAGCTCCTTAAATTACGGGTAAAGGCTATTATAATCATCAATGAGAAGACTAAGGCCATCGAAGAGTCGATGTGGGTGCGCTTTCGTAAAATAATTTTCTCGTTTCTGGCAGGAACACGCAATGGGAGAATTAATGATTGGTCTGGAACTTTAAAGAGTCGAAAGAAATGAATATATAGCCCTGGCTGTAGTGGAAAACCCGCAGGAGCATGAATGCTATTTTACTACAATGCACCGAGGATTTGGAACGGAAGACAGGAGCCAAGCGGTGTTTTATTGCTTCTAATGTTTCGCTTCAAATAATTTCAATACTACTCAAAGACAAACAAACCGCCGCCATCAAAGCCATCGACCAGAAGATCGAGAAGATGAAAGAGTTGATGTCGGGTGCATTTGAAGCCTTCCCTAAAAACCGCTACGCTCAAAACCTGTAGCTTCCGCTGATGATAAAATAATCAGTCCCCTGCCTGAAACGACAGAGGACTGAATACGTTTGAATTTCTTGTATCTCCTACTCTTTCACAAACTGCATACGCTTTGCAGCTTTTCCATTACTTACCACTTCAATCAGGTAAACGCCTGTGGCCAGCTCTTTCAGATTGGCAGTATAGGTGTTGCTGCCATTATTCTGCAAGCGCATCAACTCTTTTCCGTCAACCGAAAGCAGACGCACTTCTCCGGTGATTCCTTCGGGCAACACCACAAACAATTCGGTGGATGCCGGATTTGGGAAAAGTTTTACATCCAGGTTCAAATTATCATCGCTGGTGTTGCCGGAGCCGGAGCCGGGGTCAGCCATGCGCCAGCTTCCATCTGTGGTAATCACTACGGTTTGGCAGACACGCGATTTGCAGGTATCTGTTTGTTCGGTAGAAGGATTGAGATAGCAGGTTAACGCAGTGAGGCAAACAGTGTAAGTACCGGGCAATGTGTAGTTGTGTGTAGGATTATTTGCGGTAGAAGTATGGCCGTCGCCAAAATCCCAAATCCAGCCACATACATTGGCGTTGGCCAATGAAGTATTTGTAAATGTGGTTGAGCCTGCCCTGCCCTGCTGCCATATAAACCAAGGCGCAGCACCCGAACAGCCGCAAGCCTGAATTGTATCACATACCTGCATGCAACACATCTCACCGCGCGGGCTCTTGCCAATAACCGTTACACACACTACATAGCTGCCGTTTTGCGCATACAGGTGTGTGGG
This sequence comes from Bacteroidota bacterium, assembly GCA_020402865.1. Classification (NCBI taxonomy): domain Bacteria; kingdom Pseudomonadati; phylum Bacteroidota; species Bacteroidota bacterium. The sequence goes on from JADBYT010000021.1 coordinate 132,631, forward strand.
GGTGGCCAGATTGGATGTATTGCCATCGCCAAACTCCCAGAACCAGCCTACTATATTGGTGAGTGAAGAATTGGTAACGTTGAACGATACCGGATTGCATCCGCGTGTTTCAATTTCCGGTTTAAGTATGCAGGGACAATCATACGTAACATTTACGGTTTGTGTAACAGTTCCTCCGCAGCCATTGGTAACAGTTAATGTATAAGTTCCTGCGGCTCTGGAATCGGGCGACGGAATGGAAAAACCGGCTCCGATTGTGCTGAATCCGTTTGGCCCCTGCCACGAATAAGTGATACCCGGGCAGGATAAAGCCGGACTGGCCATGAGCGAAAGATTATCGCCACAAATAATGTTGGGATTTCCGGTTATAGTCACTGACGGAGGAACCACTGTAACTGTAACAGGATATGTGTAAGAATAATTTCCGCAGGTGATACAGTTTGGCTGAGTTACTGTAACTGTAGCTGTATAGGTTGTTGTAGCACAAGGACTGGCAGTAACGCTTAAACCAGTTGTTGCACTTAGTCCTGCTGCAGGACTCCAGCTTACGGTGCTTCCTGCCGGTGCTCCGTTAATAGAAAGAGTAGTTGTACCACACCACGAAATAGTTGATGGATTAGCTGTTGCTAAAATACTGTTCTGATTTACCATACGTGTTATGGCAATATCATCTACCTGTATTTCATATTGCTGAATATTTCCACCCGTTTTCCGCGGATAAATCCAAAGTTGATTGAAATTTTGCGAGGGTTGATAATTCGAAATGGTGAGCAATGTCCAGGATGTCTGAAATGTGTTCTGATCACGAATTACATCTGTACCTGCTACCGGAGGTATGGTAGTGAATGGTGGTATCTGGGAAATTGTGGTTGCAGGACTCAGATTGTTACCTGCCCGGATAACCAGATTACCGTTTACAGTGGATGCATTTGTATTTTTTACCCATAAACAAATGTTATAAGTCTCACCCTGTACAAAATTATAGCAGGTGAAAATTCCCTCACCTACTGCCGGGCCATCAAAATTTGACCACATCCATACCGACTGATCACCGGACGCCCCTGTTCTGCCCGGAAAAATACTTGGACTGCCGTGTGAAACAAACCAGTCATTAATGGTTCGTGCGCTGGTTGAATTCATGTCTCCGCTTGTGGATGCGCGGGGAGTCAAACTTCCATTCAGAATACAATTTGGCGGATTAGGACAGCTCTGCCCCCACACATTGCCGGATACAAACAACAGCGATGCCATGACCACATGGCGAACCACGGAATTAATTTTCTTTTTCATGCTTACTAAATTTTATGTGAATTTTGCAGAAGGGAATGCGTCACAAATGTATTTCCTGAAAAAGCGTTTGTCCAGCAATCTGAAATTCAGGACTAATACGCCTGCACACAAAAAATCGCTAAGCAAAACACCGTAACTATCAATGTGAGAGTCGCTTCATTAAATCATTGAACTATTCGAATATTGAAAAAATTAAATATTAACAGATCGTCAAATTATTGATTTAAAACCATTTAAATAAATTACTCAAAAACACGTACTACAAATCATAAACAATGCTTATTCAAAAACCTTAATCTGCCATTCACTTACCGCAACTCCGTTTTCACTAACTCAAAGTCGTATTTCATAACACGTATTCGCTAAAATGAATTTCGGCACATATTCGTTTACAAACGGATATGTGCCGAAATAAATAAATGTTATCACATCAAAACTCCATAGGCACATCAATGAGCAGGAGCTCTGTGCCTTGGCTGATTTCAAAAGTTACTTCATCGGTATCCCAAATACCAAGTGCATCGCGGCGACTGAGGCTTTGTTCGCCCACTTTTACGCTGCCTTCGAGCACAAACGCATAAACGCCGTTGCCCGTTTTACCCGGTTTGTAAGGCACTGCAGCGGCCTGCTCAAACCGGCCTATGCTGAACCAGGCATCCTGATTGATCCACATGGCGTCATCAGCTTCGGCGTTTGGCGATACGAGCGTTTTAAATTTTCCCGGCTCCAGTTGCGAGCGGAAATCGCGCTGATCATAACGCGGCTGGATGTTGTGCGCTTTCGGAAACACCCAGATCTGAAGCGTGCGCGCTTCTTCTGTGTGCGACGCATTCATTTCTGAATGCTCAATGCCCGAGCCGGCCGACATAATCTGCACTTCGCCTTTGCTGATGATGCCTTGCCCGCCGGTTGAATCGGCATGCTTCAATGCGCCCGACAGCGGAATGGTCACAATTTCCATATTGTCGTGCGGATGTCGGCCAAAGCCCATTGAGGCAGCAATAATATCGTCGTTAAGCACGCGCAGTGCGCCAAAATGTACGCGGTTGCGGTTTTGCCAGCTTCCGAAACTAAAACTGAATCGCGCCTGCAGCCATCCAAAATCAGCCTTTCCCCGCTCTTCTTCTTTGTGCAGTACTGTTTTCATGGTTTACTTTTTGCGCGATGCAGGCACATCAATACTCACTACCACTTTGTCTTTTCCGTTTTTGCTTTTCTTGCCCACGCCATAATCGCCTGAGTAAATTGCAAACGAGCCTTTAAAGTGTGCGCTGTCGCCTGTTTCGGTAAACGTAAACGGAATGCTAACCACACGCACCGAATCACGCATGCTTAACTTACCATTGGCTACAAAGCCGCTCTCGGCCGGTACAATTGAACTGGCGGTAAATGTAATGCGCGGGTGCTTTTCCGCATCAAAATAATCGTTGCTCATCAAATGCTTATCACGCATGTCGATGCCGGTTGTCAGCGTCTTCACATCAACTGAAGCCGTCATATTGCTTTCGCCGAGATTGGCCGGATCAAAATTGATCGATGCATCCAAACCCTTCACACTTCCCGAAGCACCACCATCAGGCAAATCAAAACTGATTACCGCTTTGTCGGTGTGCACTGTCCACGGATTAGCGAGTGCTTTCCAGGCGTAAATGCCGGTTCCCAGCACTACGGCTGCTGCAATACTGTATGCAAATGTTTTCATTGGTTTTTATTGTTTTTCTGTGAATGTAAATTTGAATAGTATTGATTGATGTAGATACAAGAATTTAACAGGCCTGCAAAAAAGCCGGTAAATACATACCGGCAAAGCACATCAGCTACGAAGCTTATCCAGCAAATCACTCAGTTGATCAGCTTCTGCCTCGGTAAGTTGAATCGGATTATTGCTCATGAAATCTTGTTGTTCGTCGAGTTCGGCAAGCAAATCAAGCCCCTTTTGTGTAATTACAATATCCACCTGACGCCGGTCTTTTTTACAGGTACGCCGAATGGCCAGCCCTTTATCATGCAGCTTATCCACCAAACGTGATGCATTTGAGCTCCGGTCAATCATCCGTTCCTGAATTAATCCAACCGAAGCCGGTTCCGGATTCTGACCACGTAAAATACGCAGTACGTTGTACTGTTGCTGCGTAATACCATACGGGCGCAACTGACGCATCATGTGTGTAGCAAGCCAGCCGGAAGTAAACATCAGATTAATAGCCACACGCTGGTAGCTGTTCTGAAATTTCTTCTGCCTGATTTCTTCTTCAATCTTCATAATACAAAGATCGTAAAAAATTACATGTATATACATATAATCTTAGGACTTCACCATAATTTCTTGAAAAAGAGGTGATTAGAAATTAAGCAGGGGATTCCGGGGAACGGAAATAAAGGAGAACTTTACCTGAAAGACAGTAAAACAAATATAGAAAATGGATCTGAAACAGGCAAAAGTATTAGTAACGGGCGGTAATACCGGTTTAGGATTTGCCACAGCTAAAATGCTTCGGGAAAAAGGCGCTCAGGTAGTAATAAGCGGCCGTAACAGTGAAACACTTGCGCAGGCAGCAAAGGAATTGAATGTACACGCTATACAGGCCGATGTAAGCAAAGAAGCTGACGTAATACGTATGGTAAATGAAGCCGAAGAAAAAATGGGCGGCATCAATGTGCTTATAAATAATGCCGGTTACGGCTATTTCAAATCGCTTACAGAGATGGATCGCGAAGGTTTTGAACGTGTGTTTGCCACAAACGTAACGGGCGCCATGTTTGCCGCTCGCGAATGTGCCAAACGTTTTGTGGCGCAGCAGCACGGCAACATTATCAATATAGCATCCACAGCCGGCCGTGCGGGTTTTGCAATGGGTACAGCGTATGCCGCCAGTAAATTTGCCCTGGCCGGCATGACTGAATGCTGGCGCGCTGAGCTTCGTCCGCACAATGTGCGCGTAATGCTCATTAACCCGAGCGAAGTACAAACCGGTTTTCTCGAAAATTCCGGCCGCGAAGCTCGTCCTTTCAATCCCACAAAACTTCAGGCCGATGATATTGCCCACACCATCTGCGCCCTGCTGCAACTTGATGAAAGAGCTTTCGTAACTGAAGCCACCGTGTGGGCCACCAACCCAAAGAATTAACTCGCATACATACCGGTGCCTTCGACAAGCTCAGGCACCGGTATGCGCAATCGCTGGCATTAACTTTAATGCTTCAGTTATTCTCAACGCTGTACCCTGACTAAAAATGCTGGCGCCTGAGCCCGTCGAAGGCACCAGCAAAAACCGATGCCGCTGGCGCCTGAGCTTGTCGAAGGCACCAGCAAAATCCGATGCCGCTGGCGCCTGAGCTTGTCGAAGACACCAGCAAAATCCGATGCCGCTGGCGACTGAGCCTGTCGAAGGCACCAGCAAAATCCGATGCCGCTGGCGCCTGAGCGTGTCGAAGGCACCAGCAAAATCCGATGCCGCTGGCGCCTGAGCTTGTCGAAGGCACCAGCAAAAACCGATGCCGCTGG